>JBFWWA010000581.1:0-3608 GCA_050246455.1 Planctomycetaceae bacterium | reverse complement strand
CTCCTGGCTCCGATTGATGAGTGCACCTTGCCGGTCGGCACTCGTCGCGCATCGATCTTGTGCCGTTGGTCGACCGCTGGTAAGAAACGTTGCCGGGTCGACAAAGGCGCGCGGATGAATAAGCCGTGAAGATTCTCTTTTTCTCCCACTACTTTCCGCCGGAGGTCAATGCTCCCGCGACGCGCACGTTCGAGCATTGCGTCCGCTGGGCGGCCGCGGGGCATGATGTCACCGTCGTCACCTGCGTCCCGAACTGTCCCGACGGAGTGGTCTACCCGGGGTACAAGAACAGGTTCCGCCGGCAGGTGGAAATGGTGGAGGGGGTTCGCGTCGTTCGGGTCTGGAGCTATCTGGCTGCGAACTCCGGCACCGTCAAGCGGATTGCGAATTACGTCTCGTACATGCTGAGCGCGATCCTGGCGAGCTTTCGATTGCCGCGCCCCGACGTCGTGATCGCGACATCGCCGCAGTTTTTCTGCGGTTGGGCGGGAGTCTGGGTGTCGCGATTCAAACGGAAGCCCTTCGTCCTGGAAATTCGCGACATCTGGCCGGAATCGATCGAAGCGGTCGGTGCGATGAGCAACAAACTGGTGCTCCGCTACCTGACGTTTCTCGAACGGCGAATGTACCGCGCGGCGGACCACATTGTCGCAGTCGGCAACGGATACCGCGACAACGTTGCGCGAAAAATCGGCGATAGTTCGGCCATCACGGTGCTCACCAACGGCGTGGACCTCGATCGTTTCGTTCCCGCTGAGCCCGATGACGGGTTTCGGAAAGAGTGGGGGCTGGAGGGACGGTTCGTCTGCTCATACATCGGAACAATCGGCATGGCGCATGGTCTCGACGTCCTGTTGCGAGCCGCGCAGATTCTCAAGGATTCAGGCCGCGACGACGTCCGATTCCTGCTCGTCGGCGACGGGGCCCACCGCCGCCCGCTTCAAGACGAAGCCGTTCGTCTCGGGCTCGAGCAGTTCGTCCTCTTCACCGGGCGTCTGCCGAAGGAAGCGATGCCGCGCGTCATTTCCAGTTCCGATGCCTGCCTGATTCATCTGCGCGGCTGCGAACTGTTCGAGACGGTAATCCCCTCGAAGATGTTCGAATTCATGGCGATGCGCCGGCCCATCATCATGGGAGTGCGCGGCGAGGCGCGGCAATACGTGATTGATTCGGGGGCGGGACTCGAGATGGAGCCCGATTCCGCGGAATCCCTGCTGGAGTGCGTGAGTGCGCTGGCCTCATCTCCCTCTCTCGCCCGGGAACTCGGAAGCAGAGCGCGCGAGTACGTTGCCGAGAATTTTTCACGAGACGTGATTGCGGAGCGGTATCTCACGCTGCTCGACGGTGTCGTGACACGGTCCGGGCGAGCCACTCCCGATCAGCAGATTGTCTCCGACAATGCGCTTGCCAATGCGTCGCGATCGTGATGGCAGGCCGCGCAGATTTTCATGATCGGTCACGGTTCGGTAATCCGCGTTGTTGTACTGTTTGTGTGAACCGATGACGCTCGCGAAACCGAATCAGGAAGAGTGGCCGGTATCGATCGAGACTGTCGGCGTCGGTAGGCGACTCAGCCGGATTGCCTCGATTCTCCGCTATCATCGCCCCACGCAGCTTGCCTTCCGCGCGATGAAAGTCGTGCGGCGCCGCCTCCGCTCGCGGACGGCCGATTCGACGACGGGTGCACCCCTTCCGTTACTGCGAGGGGGTGACGAACTCCGGCAGATTGCAGGCCGAAAGCTCTCCGCGCGCGATTGCCGCGAGGTTCGGGATTCCATCACGCGTTTTCGAGATCGGCGATTCTGCTTCCTCAATCGGGAAGTGCAGCTCGAGGCGGAAACGGCCGCGCTTCCTCCGGCGCTCGAAGTCTCTCAACTGTGGCGGTTTCACTTTCATTACCACGAGTTCCTGCTCGACGTCGTGAAATCCGCACTCGACAACGATGACGTACAAGCTGTGGCCGAGATCTGGGACTTTGTCGCGACGTGGATCGCGGAGCATCGGTCGGTCGTTCCGGATTCGGTCGACGACCCGTGGCATCCCTTCTGCATCTCGCGGCGACTCCCGGTCTGGATCTCGATCTGGATGGTCGCTCCCCCCGCCGACGTCCTACAGGAGCGAATTCTGACGAGTCTGCTGCAGCAGACGCTCGTGCTCAACGACAACATGGAATGGGACCTCGGCGGCAATCATCTCCTCGAGAATCTGCGCGCGCTTGCACTGGTGGCGGCGTTTGTGTCGGGAAACGTGGGAGACGCGTTTCGAAAGCGGGTCGAGAGATTCCTTCCCGGGGAGCTGGCTTCGCAGATTCTGGAACATGGCGAGCATTTCGAGCGGTCGCCGATGTATCACGCGATCATGCTCGAGGCGATTCTCGATATCCGAGATGCCTTCGGGACCATTTCGCCGCGTGTTTCCAGACAGTGCCGAGACGTGGCAATTCCAATCGCCATGTTCCTGGAAGCGATCCTGCACCCGGACCGCGACATTCCGCTCCTGGGGGATTCCGCTCTCCGTTCGTCCGCTCCACCGGTCCTTCTCATCGAAGCTGCTCGAATCGGTGCCGGGAACAGAGGGATTCAAAACGATGGCGTCGAGCGAATTGGACCCTACTGGATCTGGCGGGAAGAAGCGGGGCATCAGCTTCTCTTTGACGCCGGAGCTGTGGGTGCGGACGATCTTCCGGCGCACGCGCACTGCGATCTCCTCGGATTGGAGATTTCTGTTGCGGGGAAGCGGGTTGTCGTCGATTCGGGAGTCTACGACTACGGCGACGGGAATGCCCGCCGCTACTGTCGTTCGACTGCGGCGCACAACGTCCTCGAGGTCGACGCTCGCAACCAGTGTGACATCTGGTCGAAATTCCGGAGGGGGTATCGCGGTCGAGCCAGCATGCTACACACTGTTCAGCAGTCCGGGTTCGAAACGGCGTGTGCGTCGCACGACGGATATCGGCGACTTGGAGTCCCGCGGGTCAGCCGCTGGGTCGCCTGCCGGCCCGGAGGTCCCTGGCTGATTGTCGACCGGGCGGAAGGTTCCGGGAAGCATCGCCTGATGAACCGTCTGCATCTCCATCCCTCGGTTCGATGCGAGAGGAAAACGGCGTCGCGGGTTGCGATAGTCAACGGGAATGCAACGTTCTACATTGATTCACTGGGAACGGCAGACATCGGCATCGAAGAGGGATGGTACTGTGAGGAATTCGGAAAGAGGGAGCGACAGCAGGTCATCGTCTGTTGTTCGGAGGCAGTCCTGCCACAGACGATCGGTTGGTGCCTGAGCTTTCACGCCGAGACCCGACCGGCAGAACTTTTCCTTTGTGAGAAGGGGGCCGTCTCGGTGCTGGTCGATGGAACTCTTCAACTGGACGTTCGCTGAAGGGATCGAGGCGAGTTGCATTCTCGCTTTCTTCCCGATGCGAACCTGGAGCCTGATATTTCGATGAACCTGGCCTGCGTGGTGGGTGCCCGACCGAACTTCATGAAGATGGCACCGATACTCCGCGCTCTGGATGCGTATTCGCATGTCCATGTGGTCCTGATCCACACCGGGCAGCATTACGACGCGAATCTTTCCGACGCGATCTTCGCCGACCTCGGGATGCGCGC
>JBFWWA010000580.1:0-3609 GCA_050246455.1 Planctomycetaceae bacterium | reverse complement strand
CAGCGCCGCAGCCGTTCGCTCGCGCAGGCAGGTAACAGCGCGGGCCCAGCTCCGGCAGCAACAACTGGGCAGTCGACGGCTCGACGACCAGCAGCGGCAAACCGATTCTCGCGAGCGATCCGCACCTCGGCTTCACTTTGCCGAGCCTCTGGTACAGCTGCCATCTTTCCGTCGGGGGAAGAAGTATTTCGGGAGTGACCTTCCCCGGATCGCCGGTTGTGATCATCGGGCACAACGACCGGCTCGGCTGGGGAATTACGAATATGCAGTCGGACGCGGTCGATTACTTCGTCGAGACGACGCGTCCGGGCGATCCGCTCCGCTACAAGCACAAGGGGGAATGGAAGCACGTCGAGAGGCGGGTCGAACAGATTCCGGTCAAAGGGGAAGATTCCGTCGAGCTGCACATCGATTCCACGGTGCACGGTCCAATCATCAGCCGCGACGAGAAAACCATCAGCCTCTGCTGGACGGGAATCGGCCCGACGGAAGAGATGATTGCGTTCTGGCTGATGAACCACGCGACGAACGTCAAAGAATGGATGTCGGCTGCCGACAAGGTCACCGCGCCCCCTCTCAATCTCTGCTACGCCGATGCCGATGGGAATATTCTGTTGCACCCCTGCGGCAGGCATCCCGTCCGTCTGCCGGGGCGGGGGCGCATTCCGATGGACGGCGCCTCCGGCGATTTCGACTGGGGAGAGTCGATTCCGCGCGCTTCGCTGCCGATCGCCCTCAACCCGGCCGAGCATTTCGTCGCCTCCGCGAACGGCCGCCCGGCTCCGCTCGGGTACCCGTATTACCTCGGCTGGATGTGGGACCCCAGCTACCGCGTGCGAAGAATTCACGACATGCTGGAGAGTGCGAAAGATCTCACCGTCGAAACGATGATGCCGATCCAGAACGACGCGCACGACAAGTGCGCTGAACGGTTCCTGCCGGCACTCCTGAAGGCTCTTTCGACAAAGCCGCTCAATGATCCCTTTGCCGAGCGCGTCGCCGCTGAGCTTCAGAAATGGGATTACCGGGCCGTTCCCTCGTCCACCGGGCCACTTATCTGGGTCCGCTGGCTCGATGCTTACCGGAGCGCCGTCTGGAACGACGAATGGACCGCGCGCGGCATTGCGAAGCTTCCCGGTTCATGGGGCTTCAGTGGCCTCAACCGCCGCGAGCCGATGTTCGAAGTGCTCGAGTTCATGACGCGCGAGAATCCCGGAGCGGTCTGGTTCGATGATCGTGCGACTCCCGAACGGGAACATCGCGACGACATCGCGCGCCGCACGTTCCTCGAGATCTCCAGGAAACTGAAGGAAGACTACGGCGAGGAATTTCGCGTCTGGGAATGGGGGAACTTCAACCGGCTCAAGGTGAACTCGATGACCGGCGCACCGACGCTGGCCCGTGAAGGGGGCCCGGTGCCGGGCACGAAGTTCACCGTGAACCCGGGAGCGGACGGCGGGACTGTCGGCGGAGGCGCGTCGTTCCGGATGATCGTCGACTTCGGCGCGCCCGCTGCCAGTGTGGGAGTTTATCCCGGGGGGCAAAGCGACGACCCGGCAAGTCCGCATTACGACGACCAGCTGAAACTGTGGGCGGCCGGGAAGTACGCGCCGCTCGGCGGTTCGGCGGAAATCGAGAAGGCGCGAAGCGGAAGCGGCGCCCGCGTGCAGAGATTCTTGCCGTAAATTCCCGGCAATCCGGCGGTTCTCAACCGCAATTGCCGCATTTGGCCCGTCTCTGATACATTTCCCGCCGCATTCGGGTGCCCGGGCGCGATCGGAACCGGGGCCGCCACAGTCATTCATCGATCTCAAGGACGAGTTGCGATGGCGGGTTATCGCACGCACATCAGCGTGAGCGGAGCGCTCGGAGCGGCTTACGGCGAGAGCGCCGCCTATTTTCTTTCGTCGTATTTCACTCCGGTGCAAGGCGCGCTCGCGGGTGTGCTGACGTGGGTGGCGGGAATGCTCCCGGACGTCGATTCCGATTCCGGCAAACCGGTCCGCGAGGTGTTCGGACTTCTGGCGGCGGTTACTCCCTTCGCCATGATGGGGCATCTGCTGCAATGGGGAGGCAACTCCGAAGGAGCGATGCTGCTCGCCATTTGTGTTTACGGGGCGATCCGGTACGGCGGGTCGGCGCTCCTTTCGCGGCTGTCGGTCCATCGCGGAATGTTCCACAGCATTCCCGCAATGCTCATCGCGGCGGATCTCGCCTTCCTGGCATACAAGAGCGACTCGAACATCACCAAGCTGCTGATGGCGGTCGGGGTCGCCCTCGGATTCTTCTCCCATCTGCTGCTCGACGAAATCTATGCAGTCGAGTGGTCGGGAGTGCGGATCAAGCTCAACAAGTTTGCAGGGAGCGCCATCAAGCTCGCGGGGAACCGGCTCGTTCCCAATGTCTTTACGTATTCGCTGCTGATGGTGATGACCTACGCCGCACTGGTGCAGTCGGGACTTGTGAAAGAGCCCGGCGCAGGCCAGCCGCCGCACACGCTCCAGCAGGCGGTCGAGGAAAAGCCGACCACCATCCGCTGAGACGCCGCAGGTCGCATCGGGCGGAGTTACTTCTTCGGCGTCTCCGCATCGTTCGTCTTCGGAGCGGCTTTCGTCCCCTGCTTCGACAAGCTGCGCGTGAACGCTTCGTAATACTCGCGATACTCGGCCGGCGGGGGCGTGCGCCGCGGGCCGACTTCATCCGTCGCGCGTTTCTTGACGTCCGCTCCGGAACGTCGTGTTCCCTTAGCACGAAAGTTCAGACTCTTGAGCGTCTCTTCAAACTGGCGCTGGCGAGCGCGGGCCGCGGCGCTGTCGTCGAGTTCCTGCGCGTTGAGCTGCTTTTTCAGCTGCTCGGTAAACTTCTGCATCTGCTCTTTCGTCCAGCCGAGCTCTTCCAGAAGCTTCGGGTCGACTTCACCCCGCTTGAGATCATCCTCGAGCTTGCGCAGCACGAGATTTGTTGCTTTCTTTGCGGCTTCGAGGTCAGCTTCATCGGCATGCGCCTCGGGAGGCGTTTCGCCTTCGCCCTTTCCTTTCGTTCCCTTGTCTTCGGCCATTCCGTTGCCGTCATTTCCTTCAACGCCCTCTTGGGCGTCTTTGTCCCCCATTCCCCCCTTGCCGACTTTTCCTCCGGTCTGCTGGCCGGAAGTGGATTTCTCTGACGGTTCTCCCTTTCCTTCGCCGCTCTCCCCCTGATCTCCCCCTTGCTGACTGCTCTTCTGCTGCGCCTTGCCCGTTGGTTTGTCGGAAGGTTTTCCGGCCTGCTTCTTGCCTGTTTCGTCTGAACTCTTTTCCGAGTCGCTTCCGGGTTCCCCCTCTTTGGACGGGGCGTCCTGATTCTGCTTCGAGCCGTCGCGTCCCTTCTGCGGGTTTTTCTCCGCATCGGAATTCGGGGCGTTCTTCTCGTCTTCCGTCTGCTCCCGGCTCTGTTTGCCGGCGGCTTTCTTCTGATCGTCCGGGTCTTTGGCCGGATCGTTCTTCGCTGCACGCGGCTGGGCATCCCTGGGACCTTTGCGCTTCGGGTCGGTCTTTGCGTTGTCGTCCGACGGCGGTGTTTGATTTTCCTGAGGCGATTCGTCGTCCCGTTTAAGATCGGCTCTCGCCGGCC
>JBFWWA010000579.1:0-3611 GCA_050246455.1 Planctomycetaceae bacterium | reverse complement strand
GACAAGGTTGCCGGTGGAACTGATCCTATAATTCCATTGTTGCCCGAAAAGACTTTAGTTGTCGTTCGATCCGGCTGTTGGAAGTTTGATAGTCAACGCTGTCGTTCGGCATTTCGTACACGTAGCTCGCCTCTTCGCGCCTCTTCGTATATGGGTTTTCGCGTAGCTCTAGTTCCCATTGCCGATTGATTGTAATTCTGCAGTTCCGTAGGGTCGGCGGGGTGGCTGGGGCGCGAAGTCCGCTCACGAATGCAATCCAGCATTCACGGCCCCAGCGAGTTTCGCAAACGGCTACTGAAAGCTGGGGCCAAGACCTTCGTCTGGCAAAATCGACATCACAACGGCGCCCCAGCCACACTTCCGGTTAATGAAGACTGAGGAGTTCTGATGACGCGCTGCTTCGCTTTCCTCGTGTTGTTCGGAATCGTTCCCTGCGCGATGGCGGGCGATGCGCCGCGGAATCGCGGTTTGCGACTGCAGAGTCAAGAACGTCTCTGCTCCGTTGAGGTTAGCGCAAAGGGGCAAGGGAAGCCGGTGGTAGCCGGCGCACTTAACATCGGCTCGCGGCGGGAGTTATTTGCCGACGACGCACTGATCGAAACGCTCGCCGGCAAGGCCGAGCTGCGGCTGCATCAACCGGTCGCGCGCGAGATCGCGATCGAACATAACGAGCCGTGGGAGGGGAGCGGCTGCGTCTATCACAGCGTTTTCAAGGATGGCAATCTCATTCGCATGTACTACGCCGCCGGCCAGCTCACCGTCACTCCTAACGGAGTTGATGCCGGGACGCATGGCCAGTTCTGCTGCTACGCGGAAAGTGATGACGGCATTCACTGGCGGAAGCCGAAGCTCGGGCTCCACGAATTTCAGGGGAGCAAGGAAAACAACATCGTCCTGGTCCGGCAGAAAATCGGCGATGCCGTTTGCGAACCGGGCGAACCAGCCGTCTTCAAGGACGAGAATCCCGACGCCCCGCCCGACGCGCGCTACAAGGCGCTCATGCCCGCCAATCGATTGCCGAAGGATCATCGCCGTGGCCTGTTCGCGTTCAAGTCTCACGACGGCCTGCACTGGTCACCGATGACTGACAAGACCGTCATCAATGACGGTGCATTCGACTCGCAGAACCTCGCCTTCTGGGATGCGGAGCAGAAGCAGTACCGCGCGTACTGGCGCTATTTCACAAAAGGCGGCCACGACGAGAAGACCTGGGATCCGCAGGGGCATCGCGCCATCCGCACCGCGACGTCGAAAGATTTCATTCACTGGACTGATCAGCACGATCTCGAATACGTCGATTCCCTCTCCGAACAGCTCTACACGAATGCGGTCAAGCCGTACCATCGCGCGCCGCATCTGCTCCTCGGCTTCCCGGTCCGTTACGTCGAGCGCGGTCACCGGGACGGTGCCGACCACGAAGCCCGTGCCGCCGCCGGACCGGAACAGATCCGCCGCTGGTCGGCATCGCTCCGCGCACTTCCGGAATGGCAGAATCGGGAGTGGCGTGCCAAGGCGAGCGAACGATACGGCCGCGCGATCACCGAAGGTTTGCTGATGGCAAGCCGGGACGGGGTGAAGTTCAAACGCTGGAACGAAGGGTTTCTCCGCCCCGGCATTGAACGCGCGGGAACCTGGAACTACGGGCATCAGTTCATTGCCTGGCATCCGATCGAGACGAAGGGAACGTCCGAAGGTGCGCCGAATGAACTCTCTCTGTTTGCCGTCGAGAGTTACTGGACCGACAACAGCGACCTGCTGCGCCGCTACACGCTCCGGCTCGACGGTTTCGTCTCCGCGAGTGCACCGATGAGTGGCGGCGAACTCGTCACCAAGCCGGTGATTTTCTCCGGCAAGTCGCTATCGCTGAACTACGCGACGTCGGCCGCCGGAAGTGTGCGCGTCGAACTGCAGAATGCGAACGGAAAGCCGATCCGCGGCCACTCGCTTGACGACTGCGAAGAGCTCTTCGGCGACACACTCGCGCGAGACATCACCTGGAAATCGAAAAGCGATCTGTCGTCACTCGCAGGGAAGGCGGTCCGCGTCCGCTTCGTCCTCCATGACGCCGACGTCTATTCTTACCGGTTCCATGACTGACCAGCGGCACCGCACCGATCGTCGCTGCGCCGAACGGGTTTGAAGTCGATCTGCTACGACGATGCGGAATGATCGTCGCTGCTCCCCGGACTCATTTTCAGACCAACCAGCAGTCCGATGATGACCGCCACGTAAAAAAGCCCGAAGGACGCTTCGAACCAAGCAAGCGTGCGAGCAATACGGCCGGCGGGGGTGAGGTCGTCGAAGCCGATGCCGGAGAGAATTGCAAAGCTCATGTGATTGAACTCGAAGCGCCGCGAATGCACATCCTCCATCTCCGCCGCAACGCGATCGTTCATTGCGTACGAACCGGGAGCAAGTAGTTCGATGGCGAGAAACAGGTTCCCCCACGCGACGCCGGCAATCAAGAACCCGTTGATGCCGGCAATGATCTGATCGATGGCGATCGCCCGCTTGCGAAATGCGTTATGAAGAATCACCCCGACCGCAATCCCGAAGAACGCGGCGGCGAAGAAGTGGTACGTCAGGGCGCAAGTTGCTGCATATTGCGGCGGAACGAAGTGCAGCAGAATATTGCTGGCAACCGCAGGAGCAGCGAACAGAAGCGTGAGGCGACGTTGTGTCACGTCATCGAAAACAACGAGCAGAATGACGACCGTGGCAATCGCCGCCAGCACATCGTAAAGGATAAATCCACTGACAACGCCATGCGCAAACGGCTGTATTCCCAGCAGGAGCAGGATGAACCCGAGGAGGACAAGATGCTTTTTCTCACGAATATCCATGGGATTCCGTCCGGTTCGGAAATGCGGAGAGGTCGCGAAACAGAATCGTCCCATTCCGGTGACGCTGCCGGACGGCAGACGACCGACGCCGAATTGGAAAACCAAATCAGACTCGCATAAACAAGGTGCGGATCCTAGTCAGAACCGCAAACCTGACCGGTTGTCACGGAAACGTGGCGATCCCTACCGTGTCGACCCCGATTCTGTTATCTCACCGGGGAGCCGCTGCACGACAGTCGGCGCCAGTTTTCTTGGTCCTTCAATGCCTCAAAACAGTTGCAATACGCGATGAGCCCGCCCCCGACCAACATTCGTTCCCTCTCGGAAGAGTCCGCACTCGAGCTGACGTGGCCTGACGGCACCATCGCGAAACTGCCGTTTTACGCATTGCGCTGTGCCTGTCCCTGCGCAGGCTGTGTGGATGAGATGACTGGCGTGCGCACACTCGATCTGAAATCGGTCCCGACCAGCGTGAAGCCGACGTCGATCGGGTTTTCGGGGAACTATGCACTCAAGATCGAATGGTCGGACCGCCACAACTCCGGCATTTACACCTGGGACCGACTTCTGGAATTAAGCCGTGCCGCCAACCGCTGAATCCGATTCGCTGAAAGCGGATCGCTGAAAGCTCTTCATGCTCGAAATCGAATTGAAATTCCGGATCGAATCCCCGTCGGACGTGATTGCCCGCATCGAGAAACTTGGCGCGATCGGGGAAAAGACCGTTCTGCAGCGGGACGTTTATTTTCGGCACCCTTCGCGCGACTT
>JBFWWA010000578.1:0-3612 GCA_050246455.1 Planctomycetaceae bacterium | reverse complement strand
TGTGCCGTCTCCCGCCACCAGGAAACGGGGTGCGACAACGCGTTAATAAGCGTCTGAGTGGAAGCGGAACTTAAAGCTGCCCCGAATCTTTCAGGAGGTCTCTCGAAGCCTTTTTGTCGAATTCGCCAGATTCGCCCATGTTCGGAGCCATGACGCCAGTTGATCTTCTTCCGCAATTCCGGCGAACCGACGTAGAGCGGATGTTCCACCAGCTCCCGATAGAAATCGGCGATATACAGGCATCCGTCCGGACCCGTTGCCATATTGACCGGATGGAACCAGTTATCGGTCGAAGCGAGGAACTCCCGGTCTTTGTCCGGCCTCTCCGAAACGAAGGACGGGCCTGATGGGCGGAGCGTGCGCCGAGTGACAAGGTTAGTGAGCGACTCTCCCACAAATGCATTGCCGGAGTAGTCCGTACCAAGTCCGTCGCCACGAAAAATCGTGAGTCCGCACAGGGCGTTGTAGAAGTCGGCACGTTCCGCGTTGAACTGACGCGGTGGCTGACTGATGCCGAAGACCCGTCCCTCGTCGCCAGGAGCTGCAATGTCCAGAACCGAAAACGAGGCAAGTTTTGCGCTGCGATCGAGATGGCGATCCGGAACCAGTGCATGACGAACCGGTATGGTATTCCAGGAAAGAAACCGATTTCCCCAATCGTCGTGCGCGAGTCCGAACTGGCTTTGTCCCGTCAGTGGCTCCAGCTTGCCGCCGTTCGGCCGGAAGCGAAAGTCCCGTCCACGGATGGAGACGGGTCGGGTCACGGAGCTTCTCGGATCGCGGATCTCGCCGTCACACCGGCCGTTGGCTCCGTAGATCCAGTTGTCGAGTCCCCAATGCAGCGAATTGGCGCGGAGCTGCTGGGAACCAGGGATGAACCCGGTCCAAACGACCGTCCGCAGGTCCGCTTTGCCATCGCCGTCCGTATCGGCAAGAAACAGAATGTCGGGCGCGTCCGCCACGAGGATTCCGTCTCGCAACGGCATCACGCTCGCTGGAAAGTTCAATCCGTCCGCGAACAATTGCGATTCATCTTGACGCCCGTCGGAATCTCGATCGATGAGGCGGCGAATGCGACCCAGCCCCGGCGTATCGGGGTAGCCCGAGTACTCGGCGACGTACATCCGACCGTCGGCGTCCCATGCCATCGCCACGGGGCTCACAATATCCGGTTCGGAAGCGACGAGTTCGATCGTGAGATTCGGATCGGCAAGATGAAAGGTGGATTGCTCATCATTGGCGGATCTAGGAGAGGCAGCTTTTGCAGCTCCGTTGTCGACAGGCTTCTCGACTTTCTTCCCGGCAAGCTCGTTGAGAAGTTCCACCGCCAGGTCGGCGACTCGTTCTCCCGTCCCTTCTTCTGCGTAACTGTGCAGGCCCATCCAGGTCTGATAGCCGCCGAGGCGGTGCCCCTCACGATCCGGAAGATATCCGACCCAGTCGTTGGCAAGTTCGGCGACGTACGTTTCTTTGAACGGAGAACGTTTCTTGATATCGACGCCGAGGATGGTGAAATACTCCGCCGGAACTCCGACGATCGCGACGTCTCCAATCAGAATGGCTTGCACCCAGGTTTCTCGCTCCTGGCCCTGCTGAGGTTCCAGTTCCTTTCGCATCGTCGAGAAAATCTCTCGAATTCGATCGGACGCCTGTGGTGTGTACTTCGTCGTATAGCGCGCGACTTTCGCGTCTTCCTCGGAATCGTTGAACTTCCGAACGCGGAACTTGATCGGCCGTCGAATTCCGGCGACGCGAGTCACGTCGCGAGCCGCGGCTTGTGCGCGGGCGTCGCGAATCGCCTGTTTCATTCTTTCGACCGCTTCGCCGACCGGCACTTGAGTGACGTTGTGGGTCGAGCCCGATGCCCCCTCCAGAAAACTGACGATGCCGCCGAGCTCCTTCTCCATTTCCTGCGCTGCCAGGCCGTAGAAGCTGGGAGAGCGAACGTCGCGCCCCACCCGTGTACCAATTGTGTGCGTCGAGTGGTTGTAGACGAGCGCCCGCGTCCTGCCGTCGGTTCCACGAAAATCGAGGACCGGAAGCTGTGGATCGAACGGTCCGGTCGGCTTTCCCTTACCCGCCGATTCGCGTTGCGGATTGATCCAGGTGATGTTGCCGTCCTCAAGAAGCATACGGCTGTTTGCGCCGACAGTCTTTTCCTCGCCCAGGTGGAAGAAGAATCTCGCCTCGCCTCCGTTGAGTCGAGAGTTCGCCTCCTGAACACTTTTCACGATGGCGCCGCGAACTTCTTCGCCGAATTTCTCGGAAACTCCGAAAGCATGTGCGGGGGCCGTACTCGGTGCGCTGTGTGTGTGCGTGCAATTGATGAGGATATGATTCGCCGGGATTCCGGTTGTCTGCGTTATCTCCGCGACTGCGCGATCGGCAAGCTTCCGCGTCACCCACAGCACGTCGCAGGCGACAATTGCGATCTTTCCCTCCCCGGGCTTCTCGACCACAACGGCGATGGCGCGGAGCTCCCCTTCCTGCTCCTTCGTGTATCTTGCCTCGAGACTTCCCGCCAGCGGCATATCATCGTCGGCTCGAAGATTGATTGCCGCCGCACCAACGCGTATTCCCGGCTGTGCGTCGGCCGCACCGGCGATTGCGGGGGATCGACCGGGAATCAGGAGAACCAGGGTTGCGGTCACTGTCGAGAAGATCGCGAAGCTGCGTCCGAGCATCTGCTTTCCTTTGAGAGACGGGGGTAAGCCAATCAGGCGGTCGCGAAGTTTGAGGGGAGTCCCATGGCTCGCAGGCCCGCGTCGGTCATCCGATGAATCGACCATGCCGGACTCCACGTCAGGTCGACGACGACGTTGCGGACGCCCGCGAGCTTGAGAAGCCGTTCGCGAATTCCGTCGGTAATCCGCCCGCCTCCCTGACTGACGAGAAAGTCATGCCGTGGGCGTCCGCGGTGCGGCATGGTCACAATGACATGCACCACGCCGCTTCGAATGCGGACGTCGTAAACGTATCCCATATCGACAACATTCGCGTCGGCCGTATAGAACTGCTCATCCTTGATCTCGCGGAGCGCTTTCCAGATCAGGTTTTTGGACGGCGTCGTCTCATCGAGTTCACCGGGCCGGGCGAGTCTCCCCGCCGCTCGTGCGGGAGTCGATGGCGAAATACTCGACGGCTGGAGCGTGAGCGGATTCAACAGCTGATGACGAAACTGTTCGATTTCGCCGGCGGTATCTTGGGGATAGCCACCGAGTAGGTAGGCATTCGTCTGCGAGATCGAAGCTCCTTTGTGGAGGGTCAGGCTGGCATCAACCGGATACCGGCTCCAGAGCTGGCCGTGCCCGTCATAACGGAGATTCGGCACGCCGCCATGCTTGAGCGAGTCAAAATTCTCAGCGGAATGTTTCAGACGCAGCGCCAGGAAAAAGTCGCGGCTGGTCTTGTTGACGAATCCCACTCCCCAGAGATGGTCGTAGTCGGTCGGCGGAACCGCTCCTTCGTGAAGTTTGCCTTTCTTATCGAGCCAGAGCTCATCGGTAAACGAATACCCCGAGAAGACCCATTCGTCGTCACGCATCGCCGCGACTGCAACGTCGTCGATCACGTCGAATCGACTCTGTTTCACAAAATAAGGTTGATTGGAGT
>JBFWWA010000577.1:0-3617 GCA_050246455.1 Planctomycetaceae bacterium | reverse complement strand
AACGTTCGACAGATGCGCTGGATAGCTCTTGTGCAGGCCGGTCATTTTCGCCAGGTCGTTCAGCGAGCACGGCGGGATAGCCAAGGAAAAGGCCTCCAGAACCTGAAATGTCCGCATGACCGACTGGATCAGAAGAGCATCGCTCCCTTCATTCTGCTCCCTGCCTCTGCGCATCCTCTCGCTCCGCTGTTGTCACAATCGTTTCAGGAACACGAGCTTGACTTATATATACGTTCGCTTATTCTGCAATAGATATGTATCGCAATGCGATTTTATCGTCACAAAACTATCATGCTGTGGCTCTTCTCGCTTGATCGAGGGAGGGCGTCGCGGTCTGGCCGGCCGCATCTGCCGTCATGCGCAGAGGCGGCGTACCGAAGGAGCTTGTGTGGGCGCGCACTTGAATCGCCGATGCCGGTCATGACAACAGCGCCCGCCGCACAAGAATGAAACCAGGAGATGCCCGGTGTCGAGGCGCGAAACTCAAGAGCAGCCGTGGGAATGGGCGGAAGACCATTGGCGCGAGATCGTGGGTTGGGTTAGGGCCGGACGGTCGCTCAGGCCCCCCGCTTGGCCAGGCGGCGCTAAATGCGCCGTGGCGCTGTCTTTCGACAGCGACCATGAAAGCAACGAACTGCGCGATGGGGGACGCTCGATTAGCCGCATGAGCTGGGGGCAATACGGCAACCGCGTGGGGGTTCCCCGCATCGAGGCGCTGCTGGACGAGTATTCGGTAAAGGCGACATTCTTCGTACCTGCGGTCATTGCAAAGCTGTATCCCGACGAACAGAGAGCGCTTGCCGAGAGGGGGCATGAAATCGGAATCCACGGATGGATCCATGAACGCAATTCGTTACTCTCGCCGGCCGTCGAGAGGGACCTTATGTTTCGCGCGGCGGATGCGCTCGAGGAGATTATCGGAACACGTCCTCTGGGCATGCGGACGCCGTCATGGGATTTCAGCCGCGCAACCCTGCCTATCCTGAAGGAACTGGGCGTCGTCTATGATTCCTCGCTGATGGCCGATGAGGATTGCTACGAGTTGCTGTCCGAGGGCAATCCGACCGGAATCGTCGAGGTTCCGGTCGAATGGGTGCGCGATGACGCGGTCTACTTCATGACGAGTCGGTACGAAAATCTGAGGCCGCATCTCGGTCCCCGCGACGTCTTCGACATCTTCAGACGAGAATTTGACGGCGCCTATGAGCGGAATGGCGTCTTTCAGTTGACCATGCATCCGCACATTATCGCCTATCATTCCCGCATCTGGATACTTCGAGAATTGATCGACCACATCCACTCCAGAGGAGACATCTGGTTTTGCACCCATCTCGAACTGGCACGGTATGTGGACCTCTACTTGCAAGCGGACACGTCTCAGTCAGCCGCGGTTGACGACGCCGGCGGGACCGCGCCCTAGGAGGCAGGCCGCACGAATGCCGCGACCATCGACCACAAAACCGGTCACGAATGCGGTGTTCTGCCTTATCGCGGGTCACGATGGTCCCGTATGAATGGAGAAGCAGATGAATGGACGCTTTTCGGGCCGGGTTGCTGTCGTCACGGGAGCCGCCGGCGCACTTGGTTGCGCCACCGCCACCATGCTCGCCCGAGAGGGCGCTCGACTTGTGCTGTTCGATCGCGACGAGAGCGGCCTGCGGAACGTGGCGCATGATTGCGCCGGATCGCTGGCAGTGACCGGAGATGCCTCATCCGCCGCCGATGTCGATCGGCTGGCCCGGCTGACGCGCGAAACATTCGGTCCCGCTGAGTTCCTGGCGGCCGCAGCTGGGATTCTCGGACCGACAGGCCCGGCGATCGAGATCGAGGAGCATGATTGGGACCGGCTCTTTGCGATCAATGTGAAAGCGCAGTGGCTCGCCGCGCGCGCCTTCATCCCGCAGATGCGGGAGCACGGGCGCGGCTCGGTCGTTCTCTTTTCGTCGCGGGCGGGCCTCGCCGGGTCGGCTGTTCTTTCGGGCTACTCCGCATCGAAGGGGGCGGTTGTGCTGTTGACGCGGAGCCTTGCGCTCAACCATGCCGCAGAGCACATCCGCGTCAATTGTGTGTGCCCCGGCACTATCGAATCCCCGATGGCCTACGCGACCGCCGGGGCCGACAACGCGCAATCCGAGCTCGAACGGGTCGCTCGGCTGAAGGCGATGCACCCTATGAACCGGTTCGGGACGCCCGACGAAGTTGCCGAGGCGGCACTCTATCTCTTGAGCGACGCGGCGAGCTTCACGACCGGCGTAGCGCTACCGGTCGATGGCGGGCGTCTGGCCTGAGGGACGACAGCCTGAAGCTGGCAAAAAGCTCGCGACGAGCTTCATCGCCTCCCCATACGCCTGACGAAGTCGCCGATGACGCCGATGGCACTTTCGGACTTGGTAACGGCCCGTCCGTAGCGTAGGAATCCGTGAACGACGCCCTGCACATGATTCGTCTCGACATCGTTTCCCAAAATCGCGAGCTTGTTTGCCAGCTTCAGGCTGTCGTCCCTCAGACAGTCCAACCCCGCAATGGTAATATGCGTGGGAGGGAGCCCGGCAAGATCCGAGTGCAGCGGGCTCAACCGCGGATCGTCGGGCGCGACGTTGTCGCCGCTCGTATAGTGGCGGTAGAAGGCGTTCATACCGGCGCGCGAAAGACCAAACTGGCCTCCACCAAATTCCCGATATGAATCCGTCTCCATGTTCTTGTCGAATACGCCGTAGATCAGCACCAACGCATCAGCGTCGAGAAAAGGTTTCGACCCTCTCAGGGCCGCTAGCGCCATGTTCGCGCCAGAAGAGTCGCCGGCAACAACGAGCCGTCGCCCGGTAAACTGCGGATACTGCTCGGAATTCAACCGGCGAATGATCTCCCGCAACTGGCCTAATCCCCGAGGAAAGGGATGCTCGGGCGCCAGAGCATAATCCGGAAACATGATCGGCGCATGGCAGGCTGCGGCGATCCCACGCATGAGCGGGTTGTATCCGTCGAAATCGCCCATGCTCCAGCCACCCCCATGTATGAACAGTACGACAGAGCGCTGGTCGTCTTCGGCCGGGACATAGACGCGCGAAGGTACTCGCTCGCCGTCGAGGTGTGTCTCCAGAGGATATATTTCACGCGCATCGGGGAAGTGCGCGTGCCATTGCTGCTGAAGGATTGTCCCTACCCTGCGGGCTTCACGAATGTCGGCATAGTCGGGCACGGAAAGTCCCAAGCTCGCCGCCTGCCTCAACGCGATTGCGAGTTCTGGATCCAGTTCATGTGGCATCGTTGGCATCCGCCTCTGGGAGGAAAGTATCGTGCCCGGTGTGGCGTCGGTTCATCATCCTCGGCCGTCGCCGAGATGAAGCAGACGACGTCTGGAGAAATGCGAACATTGCCCGGCATTTGAGACGCTGAGATCAAGGCAACAACAGATTTGGTAGAAATAATGAGATCACTGGAAATGCGATAAGAAGGGTCAAGGTGATCACGTCGGCGACGACGAACCAGGTGACACCACGAAATATTGTTCCGAGACTCACAAGCCTCCCCAGAGCACCCTTTATGACATAGACGTTGAGGCCGACAGGGGGTGTTACCAAGCCGATCTCGAGCAGCTTGATTGCGATGATTCCGAA
>JBFWWA010000576.1:0-3619 GCA_050246455.1 Planctomycetaceae bacterium | reverse complement strand
CGATCTATCAGCAGATGCTTGCCGATTCCCATGGCATAGGAGCCCGTCGGAAAGTGCCATTCGAGCAGGCTTCCCTGACCCCAGGCAATCTGAAGCAGAAGCGCGAAGCCGACGAGGACTCGGGGCGCCGCCGTGCCGAATCGACACTGCAGCCAGCGTCCCGCCTCGACAAATCCGTGCGCTGCGAGCGGAAAGAGAACGATCGTGTTCCCTGCGACAACATATCCCCGCGCGGTCGTCGTCCCGATGAACGGGAAGACGACGGCAATCGGCACGAGATACAACAGCCACAGCACCCACTTCGCGCGATGCTTGAGCGAAACCAGTGCGAAGAGTCCGACAACCACATTGAGCGGGTTGTCGTTGACGAGATAGTTCACGAACTCGACGACGAGAAAGAGCGAATAGCTGAGCGGTCCGCTCCGGAAATTCTCGAGATGCATTTCGAGCCCGCGCGTCATCAGCGCTTTCTCGACGTCGCTCGAATAACCGAAGCCGAGCCAGCGGACGACGAGCAACTGTAGCGTCGGCATCAGGAAGCAGGCCAGTGCCGGCGCGATGATCCCCGGCCACTGCCGCCGCTTCGCCAGCAGGAGCGCGTAGATGGCGAGTCCGTAGGCGAAACTCGTGTAGGTCAGCGACCAGAGCCCGAGCAGCGAGGCGTGGCCGAGGTTCTCCTGCCAGGTGATCGGCTCCGCGCGCATGGCAAGCCGCACCATCAGAATCCCCCAGCCGTAGTAGAACGCAAACGCAACAAAGTGCGGACTGACATCTCCGACATGCACCGTCGCCATCGTCGAGAAAACGAACAGCGCCGCAGCGAGAATCCCCTTGTCGGGATCGCCAAAAAGCAATTCCGTCATCCGCCGCACAAATTCCGCGCAGAGGAGAAACATCACAAGGTTCACCAGCCGGAGCGCGTGGTACGAGCTGAACAGCAGCGTGAGGACGTTCCCCGCAACCGCGTACAGCATCCGCCGGTCGCAGAACCCGATCCGGTCCTGAAAGCTGGCATCGTTCCCTTTGATGAGGTCGATGTGCTGCAGGGCGTAGAAGTTCTCTTTGTGATAGAAGTCGCCGTTGTAGAGGCTTGTGTATCCGCTGGCAGGGTTGCCGCCGTGCACTCCACCCGGCAGATTCAGCTCGATCCAGGGAGAGCGGCCGCCGGTGTAGGTGAACCAGATGGCGACCAGGGCGAGAAAGAGCACCGCCTGAGTGACAAGCCGAAACGGCGATCGACTCCCTGCTTCGGGAGCGCGCAGTTCCGGTGCGCTCCGGGGATCGAGCAGTGTCGTCGGGGACATCTCAGTAACCCTTGTCGGGAGGGCGGGATCAGGCAATTCGACGGTCGTTTTACCGATCGCCCGGCAGACCGGCAATCGGAATCTCCGCTTGACAGAAAACGCGATTTCTCATATCAGGCCCCCCTCATTTCCCGACTCTCGACTCCACACCCAACGGCCAACAGAAGCTTCACGGCGCCGGCAGCGTTCTATCGCTCCGCTGCAACCGCGTCCGTTCCGGGCTTCGTCCCATCATGGCCGAGATTTCGGCAACTTAAGGGCAGGCGATGGAATTCGCAGACTACGTAGCGGGCGTCTCCTTCCGATTCTTACAACCTGAGAAGAAACGCCCTTCGGGTTTCCGGGCAATCGCCGTGCTGCTCCGGAAGCTCGGGATTCATCTGGAAGTGATGAATACCCGGCTCCCGACCGAACAATGGTCGATGCGCCGCAAACTGCGCGACGTGTGCAAAGTCCCCCGGATGTCGACTTTCGCAATCGGCGCCATGATCAACCGGGGAGTCTCGCAGATGCCCGCCGGACAGGCCTACGTCAACGTCGGGGTCTGGAACGGCTACACCCTCCTCTGCGGCATGGCCGGAAACGGCGACAAGCGGTGCATCGGCATCGACAACTTCTCGCACAAGAATTCACCCCGCGGCGATTTTCTCGAACGGTTCGATCGCTATCGCGGCGGCGACCACGAGTTCCACGAACGGGACTACAAGGAATACTTCGCCGACGTCCATTCCGGCCCGATCGGCTTCTACCTGTTCGACGGTCCGCACACCTACCGGGACCAGATCGATGGCCTGAAAATTGCCGAGCCGTTCTTTGCGGAAAACTGCATCGTGATGGTCGACGACTCGAACTGGGAGCAGGTGCGCCGGGCGAATCTCGACTTCATGAATACAAGCCGCAACCAGTATCGCGTGCTCCTCGACCGGCAGACGCCGGCGAGCGGACATCCGACCTTCTGGAACGGCCTGATGATCTTCCAGCTCGTCGGGCGGAACAAGATCTCGAAGCTCAAGCCCGACGCCGCCCGCTCCAGCGCCGCGGCCTGATCCACCGGCCAGAGATCATGAGCCGGGTAGCCCATACGCCTCTCGATCCGGGTCGCAATGCGACACGAGGCGGTGGTAGATTGTGCGAAGACCACGCCCTTTGCAGGGCGAGTAACCCATCGCGTCCCGACAGCGGCCGAACGCCATCATAAGTGTCGAACATGGGCAAGTTGCTCTTGAATGCGACTGCGATGTGGTTGCTGCTGACCGCCGTGATGTCGACGTTCTTTTACTGGCGGACGACTCGGAGTGTTGCGCCGGACAAGTTCGGCCGCTACGACGTCGAGATCTTTGCCGGCGGATTTGAGTCCTGGTCTACGGGCGAGATCATGCTGTCGTCGATTTTTCAGTCAGCTTGCGTGAGTGCAATTGGATTTGCGCTGACTTTGATCGTGATGCTTTTAGTTCGATCACGGCGCGCAGCCGGGTAGGCCAGACGCGGCGGCATCAGGGTTGCAACGCGACGAGAGGGGATGCACTCGGCGTTTGAGCTGCCGATTCTACCCGGTGTGCGCCTCTTGCCTGCGCTTCAGGTCACCTTCACGACAACGACGCAGGTTCCATTGCTGTGTCGCCCCTCCGGGGCTAAGGATGAGTGCGAACGAAAACGAGCGTTCGACAATACACACCGTGGCGCGTTTTCAGCCCCGTAGGGGCGACACATTTCCAGCCGGCGGCGCAAGCCGCCGGTGTGGATGTGAAATGCAATGATTCCCAGCCCCGGAGGGGGCGACAGCGCATTTCAGGAGTTGCACCTTCCGTGATGTGTCAATACTGTGACGTCTCACGATTGCGCCGTCGTGTGCAGCCTCTTGTGGCTTCGTCACCCAGACGCGGTGGCGTCTGGGCCACCCTGTCACCTGTTCACCGCGGGCTGATCTCTTCCGCCCCGACGCGAATGATGCCGGGGTCGCGCAGTTGCAACGGCGATTGATCGAGCTCGAGGCGGGCATGCCACGGGCTCGTCGGCTGCATCGCTTCTTCAGCGAACGTTCGGACCGACTGCCCGAACTCGTCGAGCTTCGCGCGGCAGTTCACGGCATCGATCCGGTATTCATCGCGGGCAATCGATTCAACGATGAAGTCGTTGACGTGCCGGCCGTAATGCCAGAGATCCTTGTAGTTGTCGAGATCGTGCGAGATCTCGAACGCCGTTTCGAAATCGTGGATGCGGCAGTTCTCGCAGTCGGCAAGTCCGCGCACGACCTCTTCCTTGAAGATGAGCCGTCCTTCAAATTGCTCCCGGTCGATCGCGAGATCGTTGATGTA
>JBFWWA010000575.1:0-3623 GCA_050246455.1 Planctomycetaceae bacterium | reverse complement strand
ACGGATCGGCGCACTGAGTTTAAGTCGCTGTTCCACCATGGCTTACAAGGATCAAGCTGTGAATCGAGCCTCTGATGATTTGTCCACCCGATCGTTAGACTCCGGCCGAGGCATCCTTCCCAAGCCTCTGGTGGTTTCCGCCGCCCCGGCCGACATGGCGAAAATGGCAGCGGTCGTCGAGCGGAACGCATCCGCTGAGTGGATTACGTTCGTCGCACCGGGACGGGTTCCGTGGGCAGAGGAGATCGCAGAGGCCCTTGCAGCCGGCATGCCCGGTCGAGGCGACGTGCTTCTCGTCCCAGTAGACGATGCCAATGGGGAGGGTAATGTGCGAGCGCATCTGCGCCTGCTGCCGCCGCGCATTCAGATCTTCGTCGAAGCGCCGGAACGAAATCACTTCGTTGCCGTCCGTCGCAATTCTCTGGCGATGCCCAATGCGCTTCGTGATGTCGCTCATCCGTTGTGGGATTTTGTCGCCCGCATATCCGATGTCCCGAACGCAGTGAACTGGCAAAACGCACCGTTTCGCGGTAATTCCGACGGTTCCGTTGAATGGGATTATCCTGAGCTGGCACCCGCCGAGCCGGGCCGCGGATTACGCTGGCTGCAAGACCGAATCCGGCAACTCGACGTCGACACCGCGCTCGAGAATCGCGGGAGCCGGAACCGTGCAACCAATGTGCGTGCGGGGTTGCTGCAACTCAACGGCTTTCTGACCGCGAGCCACGAACTCGCTCAAACGATCGAAGGAGATCCGAACGCCGACTACTGGCACGGGATCATGCATCGCCGTGAGCCGGATGCATCGAATGCGAAGTACTGGTTCCGGCACGTCGGTCGGCATCCGGTGTTCGAGCCACTCGCCGACGCAGCCGACGCGGTTCTATCGAACTGTGAGTCATCGCAAACTTCATCCTGGCGATCGAGAATCGTCCGCTCGGGACGATGGGAGCCGAACGCATTCATCGATCTGTGTGAGGAGTGCCGGCACGCGGACGGCCATCCGCTGGAGCAACGAGCCCGGCTGATCCAGTGGATCGAAATGCTGCTTTTGCTGCAGTGGTCCCTGAAATAAGGCCGGATATGCCGGCGGGAGTGAAGCGCCGAAACTCGGTGCTGCCGCCAGAGCCGACCGTTCAAATTGCCTAGAAAACGCGACTCGAACAATTGTGCTGGCTACGACCGCCCCCTCGTTCCTGGTTTTATTCAATACGTTGACATGGGGGTTCCGAGGGGTAGAATGGACGGTGAGTTCCGCTCATCCTTCCTGCTCATCCCAGCGGGCAAACCGGGTGGACATCCGATTCCAGTAATGGCGTTCCGCGCCATAGGGTGGGAGACGGGATGTTCGCCGGCAGCTTGGCTGCATCGCTTCTTCCCCCCGGCAATTACCGCGGACCGCCGTGTCCCGTTCCTGAATTCCACGCGCCCGGACCGTTCGCAGGAGACTTTCGCATGCTCGCCGTCGTACCCCTGTTCTTCGGACACTGGGAAATTCTGCTTGTCGCGCTCATCGCGCTCCTGCTGTTCGGCAACCGCTTGCCTTCCATCATGCGCTCGATGGGCCTGAGCATCACGGAGTTCAAAAAGGGTGTGAAGGGGGTTGAGGACGACGTCAACGCCGTTGAAAAGGATCGCACCTGATCGGCGTTCCTTTGCATCGGTCAGTGCTTTTTCGCAATTCAACCGGGAGTCAATGGGTCGAGAAATCTCCTCCCGATCCACAGCTCAAAGCTTCGTAAGTGTGAAGGGGTCTTCCATGGATCAAGTCGTGTTCGGATTTATCGGCTCGCTGGGGCCGATGGAAATGATGATCGTCGGCGGCATCGCGCTGTTGCTCTTCGGCAAACGATTGCCCGAAGTCGCGCGCAGCCTGGGCAAAGGCTTCGTCGAGTTCAAGAAAGGACTCAACGGCATTGAAGACGAAGTGAACGCGGCCACATACTCGTCGAGCTATTCGCAGCCGACGCGACCGGTTCCGCCGGAAGAGCGGGCGGAGATCACCGCGCCGAAGTTCGAACCCCCCGCATTCACGCCGCAGGAACAGAACGCCGCCAACGAAAGCAATCCGACCGTCTGAAGTCGGAGAGCAGCGCAATAGACCGCTCCCGCGTGCAGGAAACAGCGCGTCGCCACGCGACTATTGCTTCGTGGCCGCTCCGGAGCGGGGCTCAACTCCGATGATCCGCACGGAAGGGCGGCCGTGCGAAACGACCACCGCTTCACGCCCCGCGATCTCTGTCACATTGCCGGCCGCGTCCTTCGCGGTCAGACGGACGAATGCCGTGGCGGGCACGCCCGGCTCCGGTTTCCAGAGGTACTGTCCGGAATTTGGCTGCCAGCCGCCGAGCTGCATCCACGGACCGGCGGGACTGGCTGCAATCGAGAGGGCAATGGGAGTCGGACCGAGATGCTCGTCCCGCACGTCCCAGCGAATCACCATCTCACTCTGCGCTGCGCCCGGAGCCGGCTGCACCGGAAGAAGCTGGGCGACCGGAGGCGTCTGGTCGACAGTCACGACAATTGTCGGCTTCTCTCCCGGCTTCGGCGGATCGACTGAAGGACCAATCGCGCTCCGCACCCGCAGGCGGAATCCGTAGACACCGTCCTTGAGGACCTGAACCGGAAAGGGACTTTGACGGTCACCATCCTCGCCGTAGCGGAACCACTCGCGACCATCGTTCTCAGTAATGTAGAGCTCGACCGCGGCGATCGTCGAAAGCTCCGCGCCGTCGATGCGGTATCCCACCTGAAACGATCGATTGTTGACGAAGTGCCGCGACAGACTGCTCGGAGCATGGCCCGGCTGCGACTCCCCAGCGGTATTCGGGCGCCTCTGCTGAAGCACCTGCGGCCGCGACTCCGGGAGATCGGAAATGAACTTGCCACCGGTTCCGGCTGACGGACGCTGCGTAGACGCTGCTCTCGGAGTTCCGTTCGGATTCGCGGAAACGGCCGGGCTCCCGGAATCGCGCTGCCTGTGAGGATCGGGCGCCGTCTGTTCAAACCCCGGAAGCGGACCGAACGGTTCGTTCTCCCGCTTCGAATCGGCGACTGGCTCGCGATATTCCTCCGGCCCCTCTTCATCGTCCGAACTGGGCGCACCGGATATCGAATTGTTGACGTTCACCTGGCTCTCGCTCTGAACGATGTTCTGAGCTGAGTCTCCAACCGTTCCGCGCACTGCGACAAAGCCGCCGCGGGGAACCGACCACGCGGTCTGTCCCGATGCTTGCGGCACGATGCTCACTTGCTGCCAGCTGTTGCTGCCAGGCTGCATGTATTCAAGCCGGAGTGTCGTCGGATCGAGATGTGCATCGTCGGCGTACCAGGTGAGCTGGACCTTCCCCCGTTCAATTTCACGGAGTCGGAGCTCGAGCGTGGGGCGCGTCGTATCAATGATCACCTTGAGTCCCGGTTCGGTGTTCTCTCGCGGAAAGAGGCGATTCTGCCCGTCGAGAGTTTTGACTGCGAACCAGTACTCACCGTCATTCGGCGCTTCAAAGTCAAACTTGCCGGCGCCGGGATCTGCTGATAACAGGTGCTGCCAACGGACGCCGCGGTCATTCGAGACGTGCAGCTGAACTTCTCGCGGGCGAAGCTGCTGCATCTCAGCGGCGTCG
>JBFWWA010000574.1:0-3638 GCA_050246455.1 Planctomycetaceae bacterium | reverse complement strand
GGCACGGGAAGATCTGCAAACGGATCTGGCACCGGCAATTTGCCGCAACGGAGTGGGCTCGCCTTGCCAGCGACGAAATGGCCGTTGTTGTCTTCATCGCAAACGCCACCAACGACCCGGATGTCGCGCGCGCGAACTTTGGTGAGCGGAAGAATTGGCGTGCAGTTGACTCCCCATGGAAGTCCGGCACTCTCACCGGCGGGGTCGCCGTTTTCGTCGACGCCACCCCATTTCGAATTGACGAGGAGCGCGCCGTCGATTTTGAGCTGCCCTAAGCCGAGGCATTCCAGTCCACCAAGCTGGACAGGGGGCACCGAAACGGTCATCAGTCCGAGGGTGTTAACGGTAACGTTCGGAGGATCAGGATCGAGAACGACAACCGCGCCTCCGGCCGTTGCGTCGTCTCTCCCTGCCACGGAACGGGTCCGCACTGTCTGCATGGATTCCGACCCGAGCACCTGGATGAAATACGTTTCAATTTCACGGCTCGAGATGACTTCGGCATAGCTCGACTGGCCGGCATACGGTCCGCTGATCGGCGGTATGTTAACGTCGATGATTGCCGAAGCAAATCCGTTTCGATCGCGAATGCACTCGATGGCTGCGTTCCGGGCGACAGCTGCGCTATCACCACGATAAAGCGCCATGGCAGCGGCAGTGGCTGCGCAGTCGGTCGCGTGTTGCAGGCTCCGGTACTCGACCATCATCATGCTGCTGTCGACGACGAGGCCGACGAACCCACACAGGATTGGCAGAATAACGGCCATCAGAACGAGAATCTTTCCCGGTCGGCGCTCAGTGCGCCGACGAGGTCGTCGACAAACACTCGATTCGCGAATTTGCATAGGAACACCGGTTCTCAGTGAGCGATCCGCATGGTAGAAACTGCCAGTAGGGGAATCTCGCTCGTTCCGAGGACGAATGGGACCAACGGCGTGTAATTGAACGCAAGGGTGACACGCACCGCGTCGTCGGGAGTATTTGAACCATCCGGCCATTCAATCGTGTAAGCCACCAGCGCGTGATCGAACGTAACGAGTTCTGGCCGGAGAGCCGCTCCGCAATCGTTGTTGTCGGCTGCCGTTCCGGAGATGGTGGCGGGCCCCCAAGTTGTTCTTTCGGGTGCCGATTTCTCGCCATGCACCATCGCTTCCCGCGAAAGCCGGCGGCTCGCCTCGATCAGGGTGTTTTGATGTAGCACGAGCAGCGCCAGGTCGAGCATGCTGAAGAGCGCGACGAGGAATACTCCAAGAACGAGAGCCGCTTCGACCGTCACCGCTCCGCGACGCTTGCCTCTGCTTGGATCTGTTGAAGGAAGCGATCTCTGCATGGGTTCACTTGACTTGAATCGACAGTACGTTCAGCGTACGCGTTGTGCGCTTACTGTGTGTTCCAGTGCGATATTCGACGGAAGACCCGGCCATCCGGCGAGGGTTTCAAAATTGTATGCAACCGTGACAGATACATAGTCGAGGCCATAGTCTCCCTCGTCGGTTGCAATCGTCACGAAGAGCTTCGATTCGTCAAACGTCGCGATATTCAGCATCTCTTCAATTACGGTTGTACGAATCGCCGCTTCCCACGAGTCTCGCGTGTACGTCGTCACGCCGCGCGTTGCGCCGTAGTCAGTGCCGGTCCGAGCGGCGTTGCAGACAATGAGATGCGCAGAGGCGGCACGACCAAAATCCACGCAGCCGAAAGCGAGCAGCAACAGGACCGGGAGGGCGAGAGCCGTCTCGACGGCCGCCGCTCCGCTGCGAGAGACAGTTGTTCGTGGTTTCGTGAATTGTTTCATCGCATTTGCTTATGTTCGAATCAGCGAGTATGTGAAGTTACGGATGAGGATTTCGCGGAAAACTTTTCCGAAAGTTGCACCGCCGCCGGGCCTACGAGCACGACAAAGATCGCAGGAAAGATGAACAGTAGCGTCGGGAAGAGAATCTTCACTGCCGCCTTCTGTGCCATCTCTTCGGCGCGCTGCTCACGCTGGTAACGCAGCATTTCCGCATGAGTTCGCAGTGCGTCGCCGATCGTTGTTCCAAAGCGGCGCGCCTGCTGGATCAGTGTGCTCAGGCTGAACAATGCCGTCAGGTCGGAACGTTGCGCGAAATTTCGGAGCGCGACGTCGGGAGTGGCACCGAACTCGATTTGGCGCTGCACGATCGCCATTTCTCCCGCGAGAACCGGGTGGGCGAGCGAAAGCTCATCGGTAACCCGCTGCAGAGCCGCCTCAAGGCTTAAGCCGCTTTGCACGCAGGTCACCATCAGGTCGAGAAAGTCCGGCAGAGAACGCGAGAAGACGGCGTGGCGGCGTGCCTTCTGCCGATCGAGCCACATTCCTGGGATGATGATTCCACAGCCCCCGAGAAGAGAGCCCCACAACAGGGCCTTGTGCGGGTTAAATAGCCCGGCTTGACCGAGAATAAGCCCAAACAGCGGCGGCAGCGCGACCAGAAGCAACTTCACCGTGAGAAACGCAGCAGGCGCCCAGGTCGCATAGATGCCGGCATGAATCAGCCGCGCTTGCAGGGCCGACCGCTCCTTCTGATCGTTCGGAGCAAGACGGGTCGCGAGCGCAAGCAGCTTTTTTCCGACCGCTTGCGAAGCTCGACGTCGGCGGGGCAGGGCGCGTCGCGCCACACTGTCGCCGAATTCGTCCGGCAGTTCGCTCAGGCGCGAGTCCGCACGATTATCGGTTTCATCAAAGCGGCGCATCGCGATGTACGCGACCGCGCTCACTACGAGAAACGTCAGGGAAGAAAGGAAGAATGTACCCATCGGCTTCACTATTCGTAACGGAGGTCAGAATTCGAAATTCACGATGCGGCGGATCCACAGCACGCCGAGCAGCTCAAAACCGATGACGTACGCAAGTAGCTGCGGCCGATCGAGCAATATCTGCACATAGTTTCGGTTTAGAACGAGTAGTGCGACGAACGCAACGATCGGTAGAATCGAAAGTATGACTGCCTGCAGACGTCCTTCGCTGGTGCATGCTTTCACTTTGCCGAAAAGCCGGATTCGTTTTCGGATCACCTCGGAGAGGCTGTCGAGAATCTCGACCGGGTTTCCTCCTGCCGTGCGATGAACGAGCATGGCGACTACGAATAGCTGCAATTCCATCACACCGGTACGCCGAGCGAGCTCCTGCAGCGCGACTTCCTGTGGCAGTCCGAGATTCTGCTGCTCTGAACAATAGGCGAATTCAACGGAGATCGGTTCCTGAAGCTGCGTTGCCACCAGCGACATAGCACCCGGCATGGTCTGACCAGCGCGAACCGCCCGGCTCATCAACTCGAACGCTTCTGGAAGTTGCATGCATAGTGTGTGGATGCGCGACTTGCGGGCGTGCTGCACGTAGACGAATGGAACCGAGGAGCCGATCGCCGCTCCAACAAACGCCGCCAGCCACATGCCGGTGGCGGCGATCGCGACGACGAAGCCCACGAGCGCACCAATTCCCGCTAATTTCAGAATACGCAGCGGTTCGATCTCGAGCCCCGACTGCTCCACCATGATCTGAAACTGCTGCCAGACAGCGGGAACGCGGCGCGTCGTCTCCGCGTGGAAGAGATTCAGATCTTTGAAAAGCGCCGCTTTGCGGGCACGCTGTGCCGCTCCATCGCCGAACTCATCCT
>JBFWWA010000573.1:0-3648 GCA_050246455.1 Planctomycetaceae bacterium | reverse complement strand
AAAAGCTGCCTTGTTGCTTCGCACAAGGCAGCTTTTTTTCGTATATAGGAAGCTCGGGCAAACTCTTCCGCCCCTTCGATCAACGGATTGTCGCCACATCACGGAATGACAGCGCTATGGCAATCTCGGCAGGTTCACGTCGTGCAAAAGAGGGGAGCAACTCCGCTGAGCTTGCGCGCAGCTCCGGTGGTTCGTCGCTGCAGGGCGCTCCTGCCGACTTGAAGCTCGTGAAACTTCTTGGAGCAGCCTTCCTGCTGCTGTTCGTCTGGGCGTACTGGTCAACGCTCGTCGACATTGTCGATCACTGGAACTCGAATCCCGATTACTCGCACGGGTTCATCGTAGTCCCCCTGGCCCTCTATCTTCTCTGGTCCCGAAAGGAATCCTGCCCTCTCCAGAGCATCGAGCCGTCGTGGTGGGGACTCAGCCTGATTGCCGCCGCTGGTCTTGCGCGCATCGCCAGCGCCCGGCTTTATCTGCCCGAAGTCGACGGCTGGTCGATACCGATCTGGGTCGCCGGCTCGATCTGGATCTGTGCCGGATGGAAGGTGCTCCGCTGGGCTGCGGCTCCGGTTGCATTCCTCTGGTTCATGGTCCCGCTTCCGGCGACGATCGAAACGCTCTTGAGCCGTCCGCTTCAGCTTACGGCCACGCGCATGAGCACCTGGGTCCTGGAATGCCTCGGCCAGCCGGCGCTCGCGGAAGGGACAACAATCCTTCTGAACGAGCATAACCTCGAAGTCGAACGTGCCTGCAGCGGACTTCGCATGTTCTGGGGGATTCTGGCCCTCTCGATCGCGTATGTCATGCTCACGCGTGCATCGTGGCGACGGATCGGCATTCTCATCCTGAGCGTGCTTCCGATCGCCCTGATTGTGAATTCGGCCCGAATCGTCATCACCGGTCTCCTGTTTCAGTGGACCACGGGCGCGGCCGCCGAGAAGTTCTCGCACGATTTCGCCGGCTACGTGATGATTCTGATGGCGACCGCGCTCTTCATGGCGCTCTCGAGCCTCATCACCCGCTTTGAGCGGCGTCTCGAGAAGGCCCGTTCCGGCATGATGCTCGCCGTCGCGAGCTACCTGCTGATCTTCGTGATCGTGATTCCGGCTCTCTACTTGTGGCATGCCTATCAGCAGAACAGAAACGTGCAGGCCTTCCTCACCCGCGCGACCGCGCTCGAGGAGGAGAATGAATGGAGCAAGGCGGCCGACTATCTCGACCGCTACTTGCGCATCCGTCCGGACGACACCGAAATCCGCGTCCGACTCGCGGAGACGTTCGACAAGGGTGCGCTCTCGATCAATCGCAAGAGCCGCGCGCTCGATCTGTACCTCGAAGCGTGGAACGCCGATCCGACGAATCGCTCGCTCGGTAAACGGCACGCGGAGCTCGCGCTGGAACTCGGCCGGCCGGAACTGACGATCGAGTCGGCCGAAAAGCTCCTCGCCGGAACTGCAAACGACTCGAGCGCCGAAGCGGCAGCCGATCACGCGTTCGCCGCCCGCTATAAAGCGCTCGCAATGATCCTGCAGATGGCGAGCGACGAGTACCGCGGTGACCAGGACCGGTGGAAGGGGGTCGTGAAAGCACTCGAAGAGGCGTTGACGTTCAATCCCGCCGATATCGAGCTCGCCGTCCGGCTTGCAGAAATCTATCGCCGTCGTCTCCAGGAGCCCGAAGAGAAAGAACGGATCAGGACCGCCGACGGAATCATCGACAAGCTCGTCGAAAAAAATGCCGACGAACCGGTCGCCTATCTGGCGCGATACGACTACCGCACCCGTTACCGTCCGCAGAACGCCACTCCCGAAATCGACGCGCAGATTGACGCGGACCTCGACCGGGCACTGGAACTCGGCAAGCAGAAGCCCGAGCGGGAATCGCTCGAAGTCGCGCTCTCCGCCGGCGCGCGGGCGTTCCGGAAAAACGACCATCCCACGGCAATCGCGCACTATCGCCGCGCCACCGAACTGCAGCCGCGCGACTATCGCGGCTGGATGCGCCTGGGCGAAGTCGAGTTTGAAGGGGGAACGAAGGAAGCGCGAGAAAAAGCCGTCATCACCTGGAAGCAGGGGGTCACGAGCGTCGGCCGCCAGGAAATCCAGCTCGTCATTCCGATTATCGGCGCCCTCATCGATCTCGGCCGGATTCCCGAGGCCGAAGAACAGTTGCGGCCGCTCGAACAGATCATCGCCGCACTCACCGAGCCGGCGAAGTCATCGATGCAGGTCGGCGTGACAATGCTCCAGGCGCGCGTCAAAGCATCGCTCAATCAGCATGGGGACGCCGCCGCGATCCTGAAGAAGTTCCTCGCGCAGGAAGTCAGCTACGACGTCGCGCAGCGCCTCAGGCCGCAGTTCGCGCGCGTCTGGAAGACGCTGGGCGACTATTACACCACGCTGCAGAGTCCCGATCAGGCGGCCTATGCCTACGAGCAGGCGGGCCGTCTCGATTCGACCACCGAAGAATGGCATTGGAAGGCCGCCCGCGCCTGCGAAACCGCCGGCCGATTCGCCGATGCCGTACAACTCCTCGAAACCGCATCCCGCAAGACGCCGACCAACAACGCCGTCTGGGTCGCACTCGCCCGCGTCAGCCTGATTCAGCAGATCGAGCTCTCGGCGGAAGAGCGGGACTGGCAGCTGTTCGAGCGGGCCGTCAACAAGGCGCGCGAGGCAGGCGCCAATCCGTCGTATCTCGCGATTCTCCTTTCCGATCGCTACATGGCCGATGAGAAGCCGAAGGAAGCCGTCGACGTTCTCGAGAAAGCGGTCGCCTCGCAGCCCGATTCGTCCGAGCTGTGGAGATCGATAACGATCATCCGCAATCGGCTCAAGCAGGAGAAAGAATTCGCGCAGGCGATGGCGGAGTACAAGCGGACCACCAAAGATCCCGCCGCATCGGTTCTGCTCGAAGTCGGACTCCTCGCCGGCGAAGGAAAACTCGAGGATGCGGCGACAACGCTCGAAACGGCGATCCAGTCCGCCCCTGCCGAAAAGCAGTTCGAGCTCCGCCTCGAAAAGGCGCAACTGCAGCTGCAGTCCGGCAAGCGCGATGAAGCCCGAGATTTGTTGCAGCAGCTTTCAAAAGAACGCCCCGGCGACGTCGAGCTGCATGAGATGCGGGCGCGCCTCGCACTCGAATACCGCGACTGGACCGCGCTCGAAGCGATCGAAAAGGAGTTGAAGCACGTTGAAGGCGAGCAAGGGGCGGTCTGGCGGGACTTCCGTGCCCGCCGGCTTCTCGCGCTCGCCACGGATGTCGAAGACGAACAGTTCCGCGAAGCGGTCCGCGTCGTCAACGAACTCGATCGAGTCCGGCCCGCTTGGCATCGGACCGCGTCGCTTCGCGGGCAGATCGCCCGGCGTGAAGGACGCCCCGCGGAAGCAATTACCGCCTTCGAGAATTCGATCCGTCTCGGCAATAAGGGGATCGTCGTCGCCGAAGAGCTGATCGACCTCCTCACCGAACAGCGCCGCTTCACGGAAGCCGACCGGCAGCTCAACCGGGTTCGCGATGCCGTGAACCGCTCGAGCCGATTGTCGTCGGTCGCTATTCCGATCTACGTTCGTCGCGGCGAATCGAACGAAGCCATGCGACTGGCGGAGGACTGGGTCGCGCGGGAACCGAACGATCCTTCAAGCT
>JBFWWA010000572.1:0-3657 GCA_050246455.1 Planctomycetaceae bacterium | reverse complement strand
TCCGAGAGCCGCGCATCCAGACTGCGGCCTTCGCCGATGGTCCGGAGCAGGTCGCGCTCGGTAAAGATGCCGACGAGCTTTCCATCCTCGCAGACGACCGCGCAGCCATGGCTGGCGGATCGCATTGCGCGTGCGGCGTCGGCCAGTGTATCCTCCGGCGTCAAAGCCAGGCACTCGACCAGCCGCAACTCACCCACCCGGGTGGAAGTTAGAATACTTTGCAGTTCCAAGGGACTGGATCTGTCCGCCATGGCTTGCTTCGTGGAGTCAGCCACGAAGTCCCATCAAAGATGTTGAGTCGCAGGTAGTCTCAGATCACTCGCAAGATCGCAGGTTGATGTCATTCCCTGACATCCGGCCTGCGGCCTCGTGGTCGTTCGTTCGGCGACCCCCCGTCCTCAATCAATCGGTTTCCGAGGCGCGAATCAGAACCGGATTCGGTTCCGTTCCGCGATTGAGCGCATCCCCCCGAAACGTCAAACTCGATCTACGCGTCATTCTTGCAGTTTCCGCCGTTCATGAAAAGTCCCAGATCAGTAATTCACGGCACAATCAATCGATTTTCAGGGGTCTCGATCTGCGACACCTTCAGGGAACGCTTTGATCGACAATTCCGACCGGCTGGCCGGGGGAAGAAAGAGGGATTCAACCCGGCCCGTCCCGCGGACTTTCGAGCGACCATACGCGCGAGATTCTCTTGCCCGATTCCGCGGATTCTGGGATAAGATTCCACCCCTCGTCCGGCTGAAGTCCCGCGTCCCGTTGATGACAACGGCCGACCCATTCCGCCGGGGCGGCAGGAAAGGATGCCCAGGGCTTGATCGAGCCCCCGTCAAAGCAGCTTCGCGAAACACTGCTGCGGCTCCGCGTCTGCACGGCGGCCGATTTCCGCCGCGCGAAGCGACGGGTCCGCAGGCTGTCGCGCGATCTTCCCGCGTTCGATTTCGTCTGGATCGATGCGCTGCTGCAGACCCGGCGCATCACGCCGTTTCAGGCGCGCCTGCTCGAATCGAACAAGCACGATCGACTCGCCGTCGGTTCCTACGTGCTGCTCGATCGACTTGGTGAATCGCAACACTCGTCGACGTACCTCGCGCGGCCGATTGCCAGTGCCGAGCGCACCGTGCTGAAGCTGATCGATCCGCCGGACGAATCGGTCAGCGCTTCGATTGCGTCGGTCGAGAACCTCGCGCTTCGCCTGAAGGATCTGAGTCATCCGTCGGTCGCGGCGCCGCAGGCGGTCTTTGAACACGATCGGAAGCTGGTGCTCGTCAGTCGATATATTCCGGGGCCGCATCTCGGAGCGCTCCTGGTGCGACGCGGCCGCTTTCCTGCGCCGGTCGTCGCCGAAATTGCGCGGCAGATCGTCGAAGGACTGGCGGAGCTCGAAGCACGCGACTGCATTCACGGCGAACTTGCGCTCAATAACATTCGGCTCACAACCGGCGGGGCGGCGGTCCTCGTCGATCCCGGCATCCGCCCGGCGACCTCCCCGGAACTGATCATCCAGGCGCATCGCGCACCCGATCGCTACGACGGAATTGCCCCCGAACTCATCGGAACCGGGGCGGTCGCAAACGTTGCGTCCGACATCTACGCCCTCGGCTGCCTGCTCTGGCATCTCCTGGCGGGACGCCCTCCCCATCACACCGGCGATCCGCTCGGCAAACTGGCGGCTCACCAGACCCGTTCCATTCCCGACGTTCGCGAGATCGCACCCGATACACCGGCGGAGCTCGCGGACGCGATTGCACTCTTTACCCGTTCCGATCCGAAGGAGCGGCCCGCTTCCTTTCAGGTCATTCGGAAGGCGTGGGGAGCGCCGCGGCGGAACACCCGGAAGATCATTGCCCGGTTTCTCGCGAACTTCGACGCCGAGGCCTCGACCACACCCGGGCCTGCTGTCGCATCGAACGGGACCTGGGCCTTTCTGGTCGCCGGAATGTTCGTGCTGACCGGTGTGGCGCTCACATTGTTCGACCTCGGAGCTGCGAACTCGAAGCTGCGCATTTCCGGACGGATTGCCGAAGCGTACCAGCAGGCGAAAGCCTGGGCCGACCGCGAGAAGAAACCACGCGAAGATGAAGCACAACAGGCTCGTATCGAACTGACGAGGAGGGATGAGCCCGACCGCGCGGCCCTGCAGATCGAAGCCTCGCCTCTGGCGGTCATTCCGACCCCCGACCGCGACGGGTTTATCCGTCTTGAGCCGGGCATCCGGTACGAAGCGGAATCGATCAACGGCGTCGGCCCGCTCGTAATTCAGGGAGACGTCGAGACGCCGCCGGAAATTGTGGTGTCGGCTCGGCCGTTCCAGGTGGCAGCCCGCGAACTCACCATTCAGGACGTCCGGTTTCGCTACGTCAACCCGGTGGTGAATCCGAACGGGGCGCCGGCGAAAGGTGCAACGACCCTCGTTCTCGCGCAGTCGCAGCGGCTGACCGTCATCGGCTGCACGTTCCTGACGCAAGCCTTTGAGAATGAACGGGGCGCGGCGCCGAACGACAAGGTTGCGCATCAGCAAACCCTGCATCGCCCGCCGATCGGTATCGCATGGAAACCGATCGATGCGCTCGACCGCGCCGGAGGGGGCGTGCAGTTGCTGCATTCCCTCTTTGCGGGGGTCGATGCCATGCTCCACCTGGCGGGGCGCGCCTCAGTTCTCGATCTGGCGAACTCGCTGCAGGTCGGCGGGGGAACGTGCGTTTCGCTCGCGTCGGGAATTGGATCGGGGCGCGAGCTGCCGCTCCGTTTTCAACACGTCACGCTGCGCGGCGTCGAGTCGGTTGTGCGGTTGCGAACGGCCGGAAAGCTGTCCGAGACTCCTCGCATCGCGCTTGCAGCTGACGATTCCGTCCTCGATCTCAAGGGGGGATCGGCGGCGCTCTTCCAGATCGTCGGCGATCGAAACCCGGCGGAGTTGACACGTCCGATCACGATGACCGGAGATGGTTCCCTCGCAAACCCCGATGTCCGCGTCACCGCCTGGATCAAGTCCGGCGCCCCGACCACGTTTCCCGAACTGGAAAACGTCGAGGTCGAAGGAGTCTCCGCGACTTCGTTCCGCTTCGCAGGACTGCCGACTTTGAGTGCGGCGGAGTCGATGCTCGATCCGACGTCGTTTCATGCCTCGCGGCGTTCCTCGCTGCTCCCCGGCGTCGACGCAACAGCGTTACTCAAACGAATGCTGCCGGACGAAAACGACGCGCAACCTGCGGAGCGAGCCGAAGCGCCGGCGACTTACGCACCGTAGTGGTTGGCATGGGAGCACAGACATTCCTGTCTGTGCCGAGAGGGCGTCGATTCACGAAATGCACAGACAGGAATGTCTGTGCTCCGGTCACTGATGACTCTCTCCCCGCGGGGGAGGTGGCGGGGCGGGCTGGAAGAGATTCCTGCAAGCAGCGGAAATGACGTTCACGGATTGTTGTCGAGTTTGGCGCGCATCTGTTCGTGTTCCGTTGAACGCGCTCGGTTGGGCTGGTACGATCGACTCAGGTTGAAGATGCCCGGGAGAACGGGCCTCTCAGTTGATCGGAAAACGATGAGTTCTTCGACGGGGCGACAAGCGAATTCCACGAACCGCTGGACCCGAAAGCACTTATTGGGACTTGAAGACCTGAGTGCTGAAGAGATCACGTTGATTCTCGACCAGGC
>JBFWWA010000571.1:0-3667 GCA_050246455.1 Planctomycetaceae bacterium | reverse complement strand
AAGAGCTGATTGCGGCCGATCTCATCGGCGAGTCCGTGAATCGAACGGTTGAGCGTGCCGACGTTCTCGGTACCGAAGGCGGGAACGCCGAATCCGAGCTTGTTCCACGGGTCACAGTCGTACAACAGCACCTGATCGCTTCCGAAAGACATGGGGAGGTTCCTTGAGTTGAGGGTTGGGGCTACGGGCTACGGGCTACCGGAATTTCGGATCGCGGATTGAAGTTTCGGGTTTTGTGAATCAGCAAACCTGTGAGGACGTTTTGGACTTTGGGCTTTGGACTTTGGACCAGTTCGCGACCGACGGATCGCTGAAAGCTACTTCAATCTGTCTTCCATCCTGGTTTGTCGATCTTCTTTCCCTGCAGAATCAATGCGGCCATTTCCTGGATGCGGCGGAGATGCATGGCGACCTGCGGGTTTTCAGTGCGTGTGAATTCGGCTTCAAGCCGCATCGCTTCCTTGAGCGCTTCGGCTTCGTTGTTCATCACCGGAACTTCGACGAAGCGATTCTGCGTCGAGGCGATCGGACGCGATGCCGGAATCGAGATTGCAACCGGCGCGTCTTCGATCGCGGAGTCCGGCGCGCCGGGTGCGGATGTTGATGACTGAGAACCGGTGGCGGATTGCCGGCGGGTTTGGATCTGCTTTGCGGCGCGGCGGCCGAGGCGGCGCGCGATCAACCATCCGGCAGCGCCGATTCCCATGCCGATCGGTCCGCCGAAACCGAGTGCCGGCGCAATCGCCCCCCAGAGCTGGAACCAGGCGAAGCGGCCGGCTGCTCCGGCGGCGGAGCTCGGGTCGTCCGGGATCGGGGGATCGGACGAGGGCTCGACGCGCGCCGGAGCATCGGGGGAGGATTTTGAATCGGAGAGTGGCGCCGGATGATTCTCGGCCTGCGCTCGTTGTTCCGGAGGATTCGCTGCGCGCCCGCAGTCGGGGAGTCGTCCCAGATGCTTGAGCAGACGGGCGCGGATTTTGGCGGGGCCGATCGCCCAGGTGCCGCTGCTGAAGTCGCTCGTGGAGACAATGCCCGCGACGCTGCCGCCGAACAGCACCGGACCGCCCGAAACTCCGCGGACCACCGCCGTCGAGATGCCGAAGTCGGTTCTCGATTCGCGAGCGCTCGATGGAACGACGGTGCCGCGCACTTCCGCGTAAGGGCTTCCGCTCGGGAACCCGCCGATGGTGACCTCCGCGCCCGCTTCCGGCGCTCGGGGGGCAATCGGCAGCGCGTTGAGCCGAGCCGGGCTCCGCACGCTCAGGAGCCCGAGGTCCGACTGAGCGCCGGGCTTGTCGAAACCTTCGACCGTCGCCGCGACCCATTGCCGATCGATGGCGACATGCGCGCTTTTCACCTGGCTTTTGAGCACTCCCGGACGATCGGAATAAAACGTGTGGCCCGCGGTCACGAAGTACCAGCGATCGTCCACATGCCCGACACAGACCGAAGAGCTGACTCCAACTTCAACTTGGCAGTCGACCGCCGTGCACGATTGAACTTCCGACTTCACCAGGAAGACCTGGCCATCGCAGCGCTCGCACGCGAAAAGCACCGCGGCCAACAGCCACAGTGCGCCGCAGAGTGTTTTGAGGTTGAGCATTGTTGACTCCGTTGGGTGAAGCACTCAGTACGAATGTCTAAAGAAGTCCGAAGCACGAAATCCGAAACGGATGCAGATGCAAGACGCGATTACAACCCTTGGTGCTTCAAGCTTCGTGCGTCTTTCGTCATGCGTGTTTGTTGCTTCCTGTCGTCAGTTGTCGAACCGAATGCCGCTTCCCACTGATAGGTTCCGCGCGTCACGAGTTCACGGAGCAGGCGGGCGGGGTTGTATCGGGTCGGGTTTTCATGGTTCATCCGCCCCAGGCGCATCAGCGTGGCCGCGACGAGTTCGGAGCAGAACAGGGATTGGAGATCCGCGCCGGGAAACAGGCGCGACCAGCGGAAGAGGCGCGTTCCCGACAGGAGTGCGCCGCCGAGGTCGTAGTCGATGCCGATGCGGACGAAATGCCGGATGAGAACCTTCTCGAGCAGCCGCGATTCGTCACGGGTGAGGGCATGAATCGGGGAGAGGCGATAAATGTCGACGTGTCCGGCGCCGGAGGTGTAATCGTGGATGCGGTCGAGCGGATCGTGCGCCTGCGTGCCGCGAACGATCCGCTTCTGAATCCGGCACGCCCGCCGGCAGAGGGCGGTCGACTCGACCCAGATCAGCGAATCGCGATGCTCGCAGAGCATGGCGACGTGTGACGGTCCGAAACGGAGCCGTCGGGGTGCGAGCGGACTGGCCGTCCCGAGTTCAATCAAACGGGAAGCAGCGCACGCGCCGTAACAGGCGGCGATATCACCGGCTTGGAATTTCATCGGTGTTCTCCGAGCGCTTCGAGCCGTGCGATCCGCCCGGCGTGGTTGTCGAGCTTGGTCCCCTGCCGGCCGATCTGGGCCGAGGTCGTCTGCCGCCACTCGGAAACTTCGCCGAGCTTCGATTCGAGCCGCGTGCAGATCCGGTCGATCCGGAACATCCAGATCCCGAACCCGGTCGCGAGCGAAACGGCGATGGTGACGAGTGCGTCGATCGACACGGGAAGCTCCAGAAGGCGATCAGCTTTCAGCGTTCAGCTTTCAGCAAAGGCAGAATGCGACGGTCGCCAGAAGCGGAATTGGCTTCTCTGGCTGATCGCTGAAAGCTGATCGCTGATTGCTCCAACAAAAAAAGCCCGGCGATGCTTCGCTCTTCGTTTGAAGAGAGAGGCACCGCCGGGCTGGTTACCGTTTGCGGTTTGTCCTCGCGGCCGGACTGCCGATTGTTCGCGTTCGGTTTTCGAACGCGCTCAGCAACCGATCGCCGCTGTATGTTCGATTCGCAGTATCACCGGAATCGGAATTGTGTCAACGAGCAGTTCGCCGTTTTCGCGCGCGATTGCATCCGAAGCGCTTTGCAGTTTTGAGGATCGGCATTTCTTTTTTTCGTTGCGAACGGGCAAGAGTCGTTACAGCGCGCGGCGTTTCTCGCGCTGCGCGCGGGAAACGCCGCTGCCGACGTTGTCGACGAACCGCGCGATCTGATCGAGCCCCCGTTCGAGCAGCCCGATGCCGTCGATCTCGATGTCGCGGATCGAATTTTCCTCCATCTGCCGGAAGAGGGCCTGGAGCTGCGCGGAGAGTTCGCCGACGTGCCCGGCGCTGCGTTCAATATCGCCGCGGGAGACGCGGCGGATGCGCGCGGTGCGGGCAACCGGCGCCGCTGCGGTCGTTTTTTTCTTGGGTGGCATTTGGAATCCTTTCACTCTCGAGGCCCGGCCTATAGTCCGCCCGCCCGCGGGACGCTGTTACACCATTGTAACATCGATGTAACATCATTGTAAAATGATATTATTTGATTATCAAGTCTTTACAACTTTGTAAACAGGTGTAGAATCGCGACGGCCGGTTCGAGAGCCGCCTCCTTCAAGGCTTGCACCATGTCATTCCCGAATCTGACGTTCCTGGATATCCCCGAGTACTGCCTGATCTGTGAAGAGCGGCCCGCGGTGGTGCGCGGCCTGTGCCGCCGCTGCCGGCAGGGAACCCGAAGGGCCGTCGCCGCCCGCATGACCACCGAACAGGCGCTGATCGATCATGGAATGCTGCTCCCCCGTCAGCCGGGCCCCTTCCCCCAGAGGCC
>JBFWWA010000570.1:0-3684 GCA_050246455.1 Planctomycetaceae bacterium | reverse complement strand
CGATCAGTTGGCTGCAGCGATTCAAGCGCCTCGTTGTTCGCTACGAATACCACGCGGATCTGTTCCTGGGATTTGTCCAGCTCGCTTGCTTGTTCACTATCCTTCAACGGTTCTGAAACTGGCTCATAAGTGAGCGACAAGAGGTCAGCATGCTACAGTCGTTGTCGAAGCGTCGATGGTTGCGGGTCATGTTCGTTGTCTGCGCCGCCCTTATTGGAGCGTTCGCATGTGCGCGATTTGTGGCGTGCCGAACTGTCAATGATCTTGGCGGAGTATGTATTTCGCGAGAAGTACCGGACTGGGCAAAAGCGATTTGTCCAACGGCTTTATTGCCCATCGAAATTGTGCATATTGAAAATGCCACAATAAGCAATGCAGACTGTTGGCGAATCGCGGTACTACACGAAGTCGAAAATCTGTCACTCGTCCGATGCGGAGTTTCGGCGCGCGGTTATCGCGCGCTGGGGACACTGTCCAACCTCGAATATTTGAATGTATCGTATACCGGATTAGACGCTGATGGATTGGATGCACTGATGCGGTGTCGATTGTTAGAGAATATTAATGTGAGCGGGGGAGCGTTGTCCGATGATGATATTTCCACATTGGCGGCCTTGAGCCGATTGAAATGGCTTAGCGTAAACGACACGGATGTTTCAGCCGAAGCAATTCGCAAACTGCAAAGTGCAGCACCGCAGTTGGAAGTAATCGAACTCGATGGTTCCAGGGCGGCCGAAGAGTTGGGAGACGTCGTTAGGCGCTAAGGCGACATCGATTGTAGGCCCTCTTGCACCGCTTGACTGGCATGAAGGCGAAGCCGCTCTCGATGCAAGCGTGCTTTGTGTCGCTTGAGAGTTCGCCGCTCCAGTTTCAGAATGCGCTGATGTCGTCGGAAGTTCATATTCCTTCCTCTTTCTGGAGTTGCCCAAGTGCGTTCCTTGGTAGCCGTGAAAGAATCGACAGTTACTTCGCGGCGATGGTGTCTGGGCGCTTCCCAGACAGGCTTTCGATGTTCTACTTCGTTTGGAGCAGCTCTTTGAGTCTTGAACGAACCTTTGGCATATCTGAATCGCGTGGGTCCGGGGCAACCGCCGTGTAATAACTTTCATCGATCGTCATATGACTCATGACAATTTTTGCATGCTCAGGCGGAAGATCGACGTAGAGATCGGCATCGTTGAAATCGCCGTCCCATAAAACACGTTGCGAAAGGATCTCGAGTAACAGATCCCACTCCGTAACGTCTACGCAATTTGATGTGGGCAATTCTTCAGTGTCACCCAGCTCATGAAAGACCGTCAGAACTTGTCGCCGCCAAAACGTCGGATCGGGCAATTCACCTTCCGAATCGATCTCGAACTGTATCTCCTGATTCAAATGCGCGTATATGGCCGCGACAGCCGCTTCGTTGATCGCGGTCAAAGGAGGGCATACTTCCGTCTGCCGCAGCAGCGCCCACCCGACCTGCGCCAGCATGGCAAGCCTTGCCGCGGGTGAAAGCAGATCGAAGAGGTCGACTCCGAACTCCCATTGAACAGAACCATTCGCGAAATCATCCTCGACGAGATCGACCATGGTCAACATTGCGTTGCGAATTAAGATGGATTCGGCGCCCAAGAGGATCCGTTCTCCGATTTCGGTTTTCCATGTCATCGGCGTTCCTCAAACATCCTGAAGCAGCGGCAATTCCTGCACTCCGAATCCCAGTTTGTTTCCGTAACCTTCACCACGATTCTACCCGGGCTCGTTGTACTGCCATGCCACGAATCTGTCAGTATTGCATGCATTCAGAATATACGGTGCGGCGTATCGCCCGCCAGTAATGAACGGGATTGATCGAAGCAAAACGCCGTCAACATTACAGCGTGTGGAGACTGCCGCCACCGGAAATGTCGCAATCGCCCGCTTCAGTTCTCAGCGGTAGCCGCTGAGAACTGAAAGGCGAGGCTTCGCGAAATGGCGCGCAGGGTTTCTGTCGCGGCTGCGACGCGAGGATTTGCGCGTCGGTGCCGAAATCGATGAGGTGAACGGCGGCGAGCGCACCCAAGACTCAGCAGTGACGGCAGACAAGAAAAACTCCTCGACCAGCGGCAATAAAGGACCCCCGTCCAGCCCGCCGTGCAATCTCATCACCCCTCTACTTGTGCTCGTCCGCTGGTACGGCGGGAACGGCGCAACTTCCCACTGGACGTGACGACACGGCAATTCCACGAGGGCGCATGTCCGAACCAGGTGCTCGTGGCACAGGGGCAGCGGGCGCTCCTCACCGAACGGCTCAGAAACGACCAAGTCACTCTGGCTCAAGGAGAGGATGTCACTCAAGCACAGACCAACTTGATTCAAGGGTAGAGGGGGCCGCGCCCCCGGAGAGGGCTACGTTAAGGTGGGGCCTATTTAAAAAAAAGAGCCGCGCTGCGCCGACCGGCCGGTCGGCGCAGCGACGTTTCCTTGTGTCACTTCTTTTTCATGGGTGCTGCCGGCTTGGGTTGGTCGTCGGTCTTCCTCGGGTCGGCAGCTCGGCCATCGCTCACAGCTCCACATGGCGGAATGAGCAGAATCGCCGATTTGCCTGACTACGAAGCTCCGCCATCCAAGGACCTAAATGACAGAACGTCCGGGAGCCGTGCGGCCCCCGGACGCATGATAAGTTCAGTTTTCTAAGCGATGTTGTCGACGTCTAAACCAGTTGTTTCCCACGGCAGCGAATGGAGAAAAAGTTCAACTGGTGTTCTGTCGTCCCGACTCGACGGAATGAAGAACCTTTCGGCGAGGACACGTAAGCCACTTCTCTTTTCGTGGTAAAGACTTGAATAGTCGAGTCGAAAGTTCAATCAGATAATGTCGCGGTCATGACCCCTCCGGCGGCGATATTCCGTATACGACTTTCCACCCGCCACTTATGAAAGTTCAAACACTTTCGACAGGGCTTTGGGCTTCTTCCCGAGCACAGTCATCCGAAGTATCCGGGACTTCAGCCACGTCGATCCCCGCTCACGTGGCAGTGCTCGTGATTAGGTATCATGAATGCTGCCATTCACCCTGTTCGGCGTTCTTCTCCTATGGGCAGTAGACTTTCGGTCAGGAGATGAATCCGCGGCGGATAGCCTCGTCTCGGAGAGACGCTTTGCGACTCTTGCGGCCAAGAATTCAAGAATCCGGTACAAGACTGACCCCGGCTTGATCGGAAAACCGCAATCGGTGGATGTCGACCCTGCCGGACGTCGTTTTCGTGCCATGGTACATATGACTCCAAAAAAAGACCTCAGTCGTTGGGACTGAGGTCGCGAGAATTCTAAGAAGATGCCGCTTTTAGAGCGGTGGCGGCTGATAGTTTTCTACTGGCCGGAACTTGTATCGTGATTTCTTGTGCCGCCGAAGCTTTGGATAATCATCGGGAGGCTCGAGAAGGAGCACATACGGATCCGACAACCCAAGCTCCTGCATCATCTTGTGGAGCGACAGTGCATTCTGCAGGGCCGGCTGCGTCGGCTTCTCAGCAATCATACCGGCTGCCTGCCGTTGCGTTAGGCCTTGTTCCATGAGCTTCGCCGCCTCGGTTCGAATTCGCTCGCGCTGGGGGGGCGTGAAGAGGTCCAGCGTGAACACGCCGGACATCAGTTCGTTCAACTCAGGAACATGCCGAGCATCGGGAATGATTCCAGCCAGATTCAGGCGAACCCTCGC
>JBFWWA010000569.1:0-3697 GCA_050246455.1 Planctomycetaceae bacterium | reverse complement strand
GATTCTCGTTCTGGATCTCGAGGAGATCCGCCATCTCGTCGAACGCGCGAGCAATCTCACCGTTCTGCATTCCATTCAACCTTGCTGATCTTTACCGACATCATCCGTCATTCCGCCGGCCGACAAGTCCCCAGCGTAGCAGTTTCCAGATTCTCATGCTCCGGAAAGAGAACGAACCACCGACCCCGCGGCCGATGGTTCGTTCCGATTTTGAGCAGACCTTGCGATCCGAGTCGAGAGTTACTTGCGAACGATGACGGTTGCCTTCTCGACGGGAACCCAGTTGCGGTTCGACGGAATCGGCGACGTCCGGACGTTCCTGTTGCTGCCGACTTCCTGCCGCATCGCGAGGCGCGGATGCGATGGCCGGTTATGCCAGGTCACTTTCGAATCGAACTTCAGTTCCGGCGGGTGGACGTCCCCTTCGGCCGGCTTGGCGGGAACTTTCAAATCTTCGACTTCGACCTTGGTTTCTTCTTTCGTCGGAGCCGGAGTCGCTTCGGCCGGAGGAGTGGTCGGAGCCGGAGTCGCTGCCGGCGGAGTCGCAGGAGGTGTCGTCGATTTCGGTCCCAGAATCGTATTCGGCGCGGGGGTCGACTCTGCCGGGTCCTTCATCGGAGCCTTCTGCGGAATGATCTGCGGCTCTTCGGTCACCGGCTTCTTGGTTTCGATCTGCTTGAAGGCATCGCGCTTCTCAGCGTCGGCGTCGCCATCCGCTGCGGGAGCCGGTGCACCGTTCGGTGTCGGCGCTTCGCCGTCGGTTCGCGGTTTGAATCCGTCGTTCGGACTCCTGTCACCTTCGTACGTGCTCGGAGGAGGACCGGCGTCCGGGCGCGGAGTCTTGGGTGCATTCGCCGGCGGAGCAACGCCGCATCCGCCCGGACCGCAGTTGCCCGTCCCGCAAGGGTCACAGCACGACGGCGCGCAGCAGGCGTTTCCATAACCGTACCCGTAGGCATACGCCGGCGCGTACGAGGCATACGTGTACGACGGCCAGTAGTACGACGACGACCAGGCGGGACTGTAACCCGACCAGTACGAGTTGTATCCTCCCCAGTACGGGGCGTAGCCGGTGTAATAACCTCCCGTGTACGGCGCGTAGTAACTGGAGTAGCCGTAACCGGCACCCCAGTAGTAGGGATCCGCCTTGGCCTGATCGGAAAATGAGAGCAGGCCGGCGACCGAGCAGGCGACGGTCAGCGTGATGCTGCGGACAGTGTGCATGGTGTTCCTCGAAGTAAGATCCGGGTGAAGACTCGCTTCCTGCGCTGCTCCACTCGCTATGTCGATCTCCGCGTCCCGCCTGCACGACATCGCGTCGTGATCCCTGGCGCGGAATTACTGTAGATTTCCGTTATTCTTGTTGTACAGATGGCGCATCAGCAAAGTCAACGATTCCACGTCTTCTCCAGGTCTTCAGGCAATTCTGATGCCGCTCAATGCGAATAGTCGCGCGGTCCTGGCAAACTTTGCCGGGGAATTCCTTTCGCAGGAAACTGTAGCTCGGGAAGTGCTCACCGGCTTCAGCGGAGCTGCAATCGTCCGGCTCGACACGACTTGCGGTCGATTCGCCCTTCGAGGCTGGCCGCCCGGGCAGGTTCAGCATGAGCGATTGCACGGCCTGCATCGATTGCTCCAGCATGTGTTTGACCGGGGAGTTTTGCAGCTTGCGGTCCCTTTGCGGTCGCGCGACGGGAGCACGCTCATCGAGCAGGATGGAAGGTTCTGGCAACTTGAACCCTGGATGCCGGGTTGCGCAGATTATCACGCGAATCCCAACAGTGAGAGATTGCGGAACGCTGTGCGCTGCCTCGCGCGATGGCATGACGCGGCGAAAACGTTTCACGCGACGAACGACGAAGCACCTTGGTTTCAACCGCGCCCAGCGCACACGTCACTCGCGGTTCAGGATCGTCTGGAGCGGTTGTTGAATTGGGATGACGCACGGCTGCGCGCACTCGAACAACAGATTCAACACGATAACGATCGTGGTTTTCGCGACCGTTCCTGGCGCATCGTGCGTCAGTTCCGAAGATGCTCCGTCCAGACGCAATGCGATCTCACGATTGCCTCGACGTTCCAATTCGACCTGATTCCCTGTCTGCGCGACTGCTGGCACGACCATTTCCTGTTCATCGGCGATGAGTTGACCGGACTCATTGACCCTTCGGCTTGCCGCATTGACAGCGTTGCGGTCGATCTGGCGCGTCTGATCGGAAGTTTCGTGGGGGACGACCGAACGATGCGCGCCGTCGCGCTCGATGAATATGCGAGGCATCGCCCGCTCGGCAGCGATGAAATCGGGCTCGTCGAAGTCCTCGATTCCAGCGGAGTCCTGCTTTCAGCGATGCGCTGGGTGGAGCGGAGGTATTTAAATCGCGAGGTTTTTTCAGAACCCCGGCGGGTTCTGGAGATGCTGGGCGAACTCCTGGCCCGGCTGGAGTGTCGGCCGGAATAAGCCCGTCGATCGCACTCAACGGGGTTCCCCTGCGACTGCACCCGCGACACCTGCCCCCCTGCTGGTCATCCCCCCCCTGAATTGTTACTTTTAAAGGCCGAAATCTCGATTTTTGAAAGCGCTGGAACCATGACTGAAAAGACGCTCCGACCCGATTTCTCGAAGTCCGATTTGATTCCCGTGATTGCCCAGGACGATGCGACAGGCGACGTCCTGATGCTCGCCTACATGAACGAAACCGCCTGGGATGAGACGCTTAAGACGGGACGGGTCTGTTACTTCAGCCGGAGCCGGAACAAGTTGTGGCGGAAGGGTGAAGAGAGCGGAAACGTGCAGGAAGTGAAAGGAATCTTTCTCGACTGCGACACCGACACGGTGCTCATCCGCGTGAACCAGATTGGCGGGGCAGCGTGTCACGAAGGATATCCGAGCTGCTTTTTCCGCAAGATTGATCCGGCGACCGGCGAGTTCGCAGTCGTCGGTGAGCGAGTGTTTGACCCGAAGGCCGTGTACAAGAAGAGTTGAAGTCCATGTCCGAAAAGAAATTGAAGCTCGGCATCCCCGCAGGCAGTTTACAGGAAGCGACCGCCGAGTTGTTCCGTCGCGCAGGTTACAACATTACGTTCTCGTCGCGTTCGTACTTTCCGCAGGTTGACGATCCCGAAATTGAATGCCTCCTGATCCGTGCGCAGGAAATGGCGCGGTACGTCGAGGAAGGAATTCTCGACGCGGGCATTACCGGCCACGACTGGGTTGTTGAAACCGAAGCGAAGGTCGTCGAAGTCTGCGAGCTGCTCTTTTCCAAAGTCAGTCGGCGGCCGGTGCGGTGGGTCCTCTGCGTGCCGAACTCCTCGCCTGTGAAGACGGTGAAGGATCTCGAGGGAAAACGGATCGCGACGGAAGCGGTGGGGCTGACGAAGAGCTTCCTGGCGAAACATGGCGTGAAGGCGAAGGTGGAATTCTCCTGGGGAGCGACCGAGGTCAAGCCGCCGCGCCTGGCGGATGCGATTGTCGAAGTGACTGAGACCGGCAGCTCGCTCCGCGCCAACGATCTGCGGATTGTCGACGAAGTGCTGCAGAGCACGACCCGGCTCATCGCGAATGAGAAGTCGTACGGCGATGCCTGGATCAAAGGAAAGATCGACAACCTGGCTCTCATGCTCAAAGCATGCCTTGCCGCCGAGGGGAAGGTGGCGTTGATGATGAACGTCGCCCGCAAAGATCTGCAGACGGTTCTCA
>JBFWWA010000568.1:0-3698 GCA_050246455.1 Planctomycetaceae bacterium | reverse complement strand
TTCGTGAGCGACGGTCGCAGAAAGAACGGCAATAGAACGACCGCAATCCCGATTGGAGCAACGACCTGCACCAGCCCGGTATACTTGCAGGCCATCCCGCTTCCCGCGAGCAGACCCGTAACCAGAAAGAAGCGATACGCAGAACCGGTGTTCGAGTCATTGACAGTCGAACTGCCGGATTTTGATCGCAGCGCATCGGCTCCCGCCATCACGCCGAGCACCGATGCAAACAGGTAGAACGCAAGCCCCCCCTCCGCGTAGGGGATGATCGAGATGCGATAGACCCAGGGAGTCGTCAGGAAAACCGTTGCCGCGATCCATCCGGCCGACGGCGAAAGCGCTCGCCTTCCCGCCGCATAAAGCGCGACGGCCGTCAGCGGCGCAATGCAGGCAAGGACGAGCTGGCCGGCGAGCGCTCCCCGATACCAGTCGCCACGGAGCACCATCGCAATCAGTGTCAGCATCTCGGTCAGGAAGGGGAAACTCGTGTAGACGTTATGTTCGAGAAATGAAATCCTGCCGGCCTCGAGGTACTCCTTGGGACCGACGAGGTGATACGCTCGCGAGTCGAAGTCCGGAGTTGGAAGCATCGAGCCCAGCAGCATCACAAGCACGAACGGAGTCATTGCCGCGAGGCAGAGCCACTTGAGCCCGCTACCCTCGGTAACCGGCGGCGGTGATTCGGGTGGCGTCGCGCGACCTTTCGCAGGGGCGGACTCCACGGCCAGCCGATTTCGATCGCGCAGCCGCAGGAAACACTCGGCGCCGATCGCCGCAAAGATCAGTCCGCCGAAGAGCCAGCGCAGCAATAGTCCCGCAAGTCCGCATCCGAGCGCAACCAGCGACAGACCCGCGAGTCCGATGCCCAAGGCGAACGCGGTCCGCTCAGCACACGGCTTTTCCAGTGGGACGCGGAGCAATCGGAGCAAAAGATGGCCGAATCCCCACGCTCCGGCGAGAATCGTCCCCGCCACAAGCAGGATGTCGAACCGCTCCGGCAGATTCCGCCAGCCGTACGGCGCGCCATTGCTGACCGGAGGGGGGGGCAGCAGGTCCGGCAGAATCATCCAAAGGTCGAAGCGCGTCGCATCGCCCGGATCGTTCGGCAGATCGAACTGGTAAAAGAATCCCAAGAACGCGACGAGCCAAGCCAGCGCAAGCAAAGCATAAATGATCTCGCGCTGCGGGAACTGCGCGTTTGCGCCGGCCGCGTCACCCGATGCGTGCTCCGCTCTCCTGTCGCCGGGTGTTTTCGGTCGATTCACAGTCGCCTCATCGGCGCGAGACGTTATTTCGGCAACAGAGCTGCGAGCTCGGGATGAGGACGTGCAATCACATCCGCCAGGATCAGCTTACCGCCGAGCCGTTCCACCGTCTGTTTACCGGTGGCGACGGCGGTCTGGACGGCAGCCACGTCGCCGCGGACCATGATCGTCACGTAAGCCGCCCCGATCTTTTCTTTACCGACAAGAGTCACGTTCGAGCTCTTGAGCATGTCGTCGGTCGCATGGAGCGCCGCGACCAGCCCTTGAGTTTCCAGCAGGCCGAGTGCGTCTTGTGTCGTCATGGCATCTTTTCTTGGTACGCGGTAATCGTAGAGACCGAGCAGAGGACTGTAAACGGGGGGTGTATCGGCGAGTTGCCGGGTTGCTTCGAGCGGAGCAGCCATCGTCGAGACGAATGCCTTGCTCCCCATCCGCTCCGCAATGTCCGCGGCCGACTGCGCTGCCAGCTCGACATCCCCTGCAGGACCGACGAGCTTGATGCACTGTTCCGAGCCGTCCGTGCTCTCGATTCCCATCAGATGAACGGCCGCCGATTTGGCGCAATGATCCGCCACCAGAAATGCCGGCGCGAGGTTCGCCACCTCGATCAGAACCAGACTGTATCCGTCGGCCATTCGCCCGATTACTTCCGTAAACCTTCCACCGTGCGCATTGTGAACCACCAAGCCTAACACAAAACCGGGGCGGTGTCCGTGGACTCGACCGCCAGATTTGTCGGGTCCAGTTGTGCCGGGTGAATGGAGTGTGGGCACGCCGATCCCGCCAAGGATTTCGCTGTTCGAGGGGGCGGCGGTCCATCCTGCGCATCTCGTTCACCTGTGGACCGGACCGGAACAAACCGCTCGCCCGGTTCAACCGACGGTCGTTTCGCAAGGAGAGTCCGAATATAATGAGCCGTTCCCGACCGCCAATCGCAGAGTGAGAGAGTTCATGTCGACGACGAATACCGGCCGAGACGCACCCGGCCGTTCACCAGCACCGGAACAGGCACCCACGGGCCACGGTCCGCGCCCGCTCGAGCCGATGGACCCGCAGCTCCAGAATATCCAGCCGGGCGGCGGATGGATCATCCACCTGGAGATGGCGTGGGGGGGGTTGCGGCGCTGGTACCTCAAGACGTTCCGGAAGGGCTACATCGCGCGGATGCGCGAGCTCCGTCAGGGGGACTTCAACGGCTGCCCGCACGAAGTTCTCGACCCGCGCGACCTCAAGTTCCATCAGAACCAGGGGGGATATTTCTGGAAGCGCGAGGATGACCCGTTTACCTGGCGCGACAAGATTCCGTTCGCGCGGGAGGGACTCGCGGAGCTCATCGTCTTTTCGATCCTCACATTCGGCGGCGCGGCCGTGTTCGCGGCGATCGCGCGCTCGATGCCGGGCGGACAAATCGGAATGATCATCGCCTGGCTCGCAGCGACCGCGCTGACGGTGATCGGAATTCTCATCGTCTGGTTCTTTCGCAACCCGAAGCGGCCGATTCCAACCGAACCAGGGCTCGTCGTGTCGCCTGCCGACGGCAAAGTCGTGCTCATTGAAGAGATCGAGTACGACGAGTTCATCGGCGGCCCGGCGGTGCTGATCGGAATCTTCCTCTCGATCTTCAACGTGCATATCAACCGGAGCCCGTCTGCCGGACGCGTCATCGGTCTCCGTTACAAGCCTGGCAAATATCTCAACGCACTCCGGCCCGAATCGGCACGCGAGAATGAACAGCTCGCCGTTCGAATGGAATGCGAGGAGAATCCGAACCGGCGCATGATCATCCGACAGATTACCGGTGCGATCGCGCGGCGAATCGTCTGCCGACTCAAGCCGGGCGACAGCATGCAGCGCGGCGACATTTTCGGAATGATCAAGCTCGGCTCGCGAACGGAACTTGTCATACCCCGCGAACCGGGACTCGCCATCCACACGAAAGTCGGCGAGAAAGTCAAAGCAGGCGCGTCGGTGCTGGCCGCGTATGAGATCTCGGTGACGAAATCGCTGAACGTCGAGAGGAGTTAGAACTCAGGAGATGCCGGCGCGTATGGCCGTTAGAGTTCGCAGGTCGGATTTTGGTACAATCATCGGCGACTGGGTTCTGCAGGCGTCGAGCTTGGGCGAATATCGTAAGGCCTGGTTTGACGAGCGCCGGATGAAGTCGAGCACGCTGGAAATGTCCGGCGAGTCTCTTTCGAAGGTGAATCAGGAATGCTGACCATCACCGGCTCGCGGAAGACTCTTTGCGACGAAATTTCGCGACGCGACTTGCTGCATGTCGGCGGGCTGGGATTGTGCGGCCTGCCGTTGCGCGGATGGTTTCAGTTACGTGAAGCGCAAGCCGAAACGCTGGGTGGCGCTCCCGCCACGAGCGGTGGCCGGGCGTAGGCGTGCATCCTGGTCCTTCTGGTCGGCGCCCCTCCCCAGCACGAG
>JBFWWA010000567.1:0-3722 GCA_050246455.1 Planctomycetaceae bacterium | reverse complement strand
TCGCGGAACAGAACCGTCCGGAAGAGGCGGCCCGCGAGTTCACGCAGGCCCTCGAACTCCGACCCGACTTCCCGGAACTCCACGCGAACTTGAGCCACGTTTACGAACAGCTCGGCCGCCTCAATGTGGCCGTTGCCTCTGCCGAAAGAGCCGTTGAGCTCAACCCAGACTTTGCGGCAGGCTGGAACAATCTCGGCATCGCGCTCCGTTCCGCACATCGCATTGAGGACGCAATTGCCGCGTTCCGCAAAGCGGTCGCGCTTTCCCCGGATTTCGCGCTGGCGGAATTCAATCTCGGCTCGACGCACCTCCTCGCCGGCAACTACGCCGAAGGCTGGCCGCTCTATGCGCGCCGCGTGGAATCGCTCGGAGCAGCTTCGCGCGAAACGGTTGTTCCGCGCTGGCAGGGAGAACGGCTCGAGGGTCAATCGCTCCTGGTTTGTGCCGACCAGGGGTTCGGCGATGCCATTCAATTTGCGAGGTTTCTCAAGCAGGCGAAAGATCGCTCAGGTGCGACGATCGTCTTCGAATGCCAGCCGAAGCTTCGCGAACTGATGACGACCTGCGCCGGAGCCGACGTCGTCATTGCCGCCCGCGACCCTCTTCCGTCGATTGACGCGCACATCCCGCTCGCCGTACTTCCCTCGATTCTGAGGATCGATTCAACTCAACTTTCCGAGCACGTCCCGTATCTTCAAAGTCAGGACCGGCCGCCCGGGAAGCTCGCGAACCTCGCAGAGCGCTCCCGGAAGTTGATCGGACTTGTCTGGCAGGGAAACCCGAAACAGCAGCGTGACGCCGTTCGTTCCTGCCCGCTTCGGAAATTGATTCCGGTTCTCGAAACGCCCGGCGCGCTCTTCGTCAGTCTTCAGGTCGACGATCCGGGACACCGGCAGCTCGTCGAACTCTTTCCGTCAGGGCTTCCGGAAAACCTGATCGACGCGCGCGAAGAGTTGCACGGATTCGCCGAGACTGCCGCCCTCCTCGCACAGCTCGACCTTGTCATCACCGTCGACACCTCGACGGCGCACCTGGCCGGCGCACTCGGTCTTCCGGTCTGGACGATGCTTTGTCACACCCCCGACTGGCGCTGGCATCTCGATCGTAATGACTCCCCCTGGTATCCCACCATGCGACTCTTCCGCCAGCCGGCATGGGGAAACTGGGACGCGGTTGCCGAAGAGATTTGCACAAACCTCCGCCGCATTCTTTGAATTCGAAACTGCGCAGGTTCCGAACGCCGCAGAGCCCGCCGCATCCTTCAAAGGGTGCACGCGCCACTGCACCGTCACTTCGAAACCTGGTCCGACGGTTGGACCTCCGCCGGCGGTAATGGCAATTTCGGGTTCACCACCGAGTCGCGAAACGACTTGCCGCATTGCTGGCAGGTTTCGAGATGCGACGGCGTCTCGCGGCCGCAGTGTGGACAGTCGAGCATGACCGTTCCAAGATTCACGCTCGGCAGATCGGCGGTGTTCGCAAAGATCAGGAGGATCACCACCAGTCCGACGACGATCAGCAGAATGATCGGAATCAATCCCAGCAACATATCGTGCTCGCGTTCTCTGGCCGTTGCGTCACTCACCAAGGCTACTTCGAGCCCGCTTGAGCGTCAACGACTGTTTCATCGCGCTTCGTCGCGGTAAACTGGGACGAGCTTCAACCAGTATCGCCGAACCGAACTCAGGGAGCCTGACGTCGAATGAAGCAGGTCGTGATCGTGGGTGGCGGATTCGTCGGGTTGAACGCGGCCAAGAAGCTCGGCCGCTCGCGCGACGTTGAAGTAACGCTCGTCGATCGCCGGAACCATCATCTCTTTCAGCCGCTGCTGTATCAGGTCGCAACCGCGGGGTTGAGCCCCGCCGACATCGCCGCACCGATCCGCAGCATTCTCTCGCGCTACCGCAACATTCGCGTGCTGCAGGGAGCCGTCACATCGGTCGACAAGACTGAGAACAAAGTCCTCACCGACTTCGGCGAACTTCCGTTCGATTATCTCATTCTCGCCTGCGGCGCCAGCCACTCTTACTTCGGGCACGACGACTGGGAGGAGTTCGCGCCGGGGCTCAAAACCGTCGAGCAGGCCACCGAAATCCGCCGCCGGATTCTCGTCGCGTACGAAGAAGCGGAGCGGCTGACTGATCGCGAGAAGCAGCGCAAATATCTGAGTTTCGTCGTGGTCGGCGGAGGGCCGACCGGCGTCGAGCTGGCCGGCGCAATCGGCGAGATGAGCCGCTTCACGCTCGACCGCGACTTCCGCAACATCGACTCGAAACTTTCCCGCGTGATTCTCATCGAAGCGGGCCCGCGCATTCTTCCTTCGTTCTCTCCCGAGCAGTCGAGCCGGGCAACGCGCGATCTCGAATCACTCGGCGTGCAGGTCTGGACGTCGAGCATGGTCACAAAGATCGATGCCAGCGGCGTCGAAGTCGGACAGGAGCGCGTGCACGCCGCCACCGTTCTCTGGGCGGCCGGCGTGCAGGCGTCGAAGCTGAGCGCGAGTCTCGGTGTGCAACTCGACCGGCAGGGGCGGACAATCGTCGGGCCGGATCTTTCGATCCCGGGGCACCCGAACATCTTCGTGGCGGGAGACCAGGCGCACTTCGCCCATCAGACCGGACGACCGCTCCCGGGGCTCGCACCCGTCGCGATGCAGCAAGGCCGCTTCCTCGCCGATACAATTCTCGGCGAGCTTGCCGGCAGGCCGCGCGGCCAGTTTGAATACTTCGATAAAGGGCAGATGGCGACCATCGGCCGGAGCCGCGCCATCGCCGAAGTTGGGAACTACAAGTTCCGCGGCTGGTTTGCCTGGCTCACCTGGCTCGTCGTCCACGTCTACTACCTCACCGGTTTCAAGAACCGGTTCTTTGTCGTCGTGCAGTGGGCCATTTCCTATCTCACTTACCGGCGCGGCGCTAGGCTGATCGTCAACAAGGAATGGCGATCGAACGGCGTCGAATCGCCGCAGACCCGCAGCGAATCCCAATCGGCCGAACCACTCCGAATTCCCCAGCCATGAACCACTCTGACCGTTAAGGCGAAAACCATGCACCACGAAATCTCGATGAAGCGATTTCTACTCTCGAGCGTTCTCGGAATCGTCCTCTCGATACTTGCAGGCGGTCCGCGCGCATCGGCCGACGAATTCGTCCACGTCTGCACCGATGCCGGAGCCGGCGCGTACGAAGCCTTCCCCGACGTCTGCCGTCTGCAGGATGGCCGGCTGATGTGCGTCTTTTATGCGGGCTACGGGCACGTCGCGCTCCCGAACGAAAAGCTGCCGAAAGGGGGACGCATCTCCTTCTGCACTTCAAGCGACGAAGGCAAGACGTGGAGCGCTGCGGGCACTCTGTATGACGGCCCCGACGACGACCGCGACCCCTCCATCGCGCAGCTCAAGTCCGGCCGGCTCATCTGCAATTTCTTCACGCTCAAGAAAAGTGCGGACGGGAAGAAGCCGTGGGAAGGGACCGGCTCCTGGTACATCACCAGTGACGACGCCGGAAAAACCTGGACCGCACCGGTCCAGCTTGCCGCCGGCGACTATTACACGAGCGCCCCGGTCCGCGAGCTGACGAAGGATCTCCTCATGGTCGGCCTCTACCGCGCGACCGATGCCGGCGCAAACGGCGCGATCACGCGCTGGAATCTGCAGGAGGGGGACAAAGCGACCTGGGAAAAACCGATCGACATCGACGGCGGCAATTATCGACTCGATGCAG
>JBFWWA010000566.1:0-3722 GCA_050246455.1 Planctomycetaceae bacterium | reverse complement strand
TTGCGGATCGGTATCGGCCGACCACCGGGAAAAATGAGTTCCACCGTCTGGGTCCTAGGGCGGTTTCGATCGGAAGATAAGCAGGATATGGAGCACGCGACGATCGCCGCCGACGACGGAATCGAAATCTGGGCCGCCCGGGGACTTGCGGCCGCCATGAACCAGGTCAATTCCCCGGCCCCGGACGGGACCTGACAGTCGATTCCGAAGCTGCTGAAATCGGGAGTCGACGAACCGCCCGATGCGTTGCAAATCCGTGGGAATACGATACAAAGGGTACTTGTCGCGCGACATCGAATTTGAACAGAGTGCGAGGGAGATCTGACTTGTCGGAGAATCTTTACGAAGGAATGTTCCTGGTCGAGAGCGGCCGGTTTGCGGCCGATCCGGATGGAACTGCGCAGAGCATCACCGGAATGATCGAGAAAGCGGGAGGGACGCTCGTCTCTCACCGCCCCTGGCAGGATGGCCGGCTCGCATTCCCGATCAACGGCCAGCGCAAGGGTCTGCACTACCTCGCCTACTTCCGCATGCCGGGGACCGGTCTGAAGGACCTCAACCGCGCCTGCCGACTCAACGACCTGATCATGCGGCACTTGATCATCAACCAGCCGCAGACGCTGTTTGATGCTATGGTCGCCGCCCTCAGCGGCGAGTGGACACCTCAGCAGCTTGTTCGTGAAGAAGAGCCGGAAGTTCGCACCCCGCGCCGACGCCAGGACGCTGACGACGTCCCGGGCGACGACGACGATGAAGAAAACAACTAACGTACAAGCTTCGTGACCAGGGAATGGCAGTTCGCGGGAGTTCACGGCAGAAGTTGAAGGAATTGAGTCCTTCACATCTCTTCGTCGCCCCTCTCCTTGCGATTCACTTTGCACAAAGCCCGGGAACCGCCCATGGCCAGTTTTAACAAAGTGATTCTGCTCGGCAACCTGACGCGCGATCCTCAGGTCCGTTACACGCCGAGCGGCACTGCAGTCACGGAGGTCGGTCTGGCCGTCAACCGGACGTGGTTCGACAAGCAGTCGAACTCGCGCCGTGAAGAAGTGACGTTCGTCGATGTCACGCTCTGGGGAAGACAGGCCGAAGTCGCCGGGGAATACCTCGCGAAAGGTCGCCAGCTTCTCATCGAAGGACGTCTGCAACTCGATACCTGGGACGACAAAGAATCGGGACAGAAGCGTTCGAAGCTCCGCGTCATCGGCGAGCAGATGACCATGATCGGCGGCCGGGGTGAAGGTGGTTCCGGCGGCGGCGGCGGCGGTGGAAATCGTGGCGGCGGAGGACAGTCGCGCGGTGCAGGCGGAGGGGGTGGCGGATTCGACCAGGCCCCTGAAGATGCCTTTTACGATGACGGACCCGGCGGTTCACCCAGCGACGAAGTCCCCTTTTAGACCGGACGGAAATCTCCCTTCAGCGCCGTCCGTCGATCCCGTATAGTTCAAAACGAATTCAGAAGTCATCAGACACGAGACATCGGCTTAACCGATTTCGAGACTACGGAACGGAAAGTTTGCCATCATGCCCATCAAGCACAAATCCGCCGCAGTGAGCGGATCCTCGAACACTTCGATCGACGTCCTGCTCGCGGAAGATGTCCAGGCTCTGGGACAACAGGGCGACATCGTCCGCGTGAAGCCGGGTTACGCCCGCAATTTTCTGCTGCCGCAGGGACTTGCGACCGTCGCGACCGAGCACAACAAGCGGATGGTCGAACGCCATAAAATCAAGGTCGCCGAGCTCCAGGCGGAGCGGCTCAAGTCGCTGCAGCAGCGAGCTGAAGCGATCAGCAAGTACAGCGTGACCCTCGAAGCCAACGCGAACAAGGACCAGCACCTGTACGGGTCAATCGTCGCGTCGGACATTTCGAAGGCGCTCAACGCCGCCGGCTACACCATTGAACCTCAGCACGTGAAGCTCGAAGGTCCGCTCAAGCAGCTCGGCATGTATACTGTGAAGATCGAGCTGCATCCGGACGTGAAGACGGAAGTCAAAGTCTGGGTTGTTCCGGCCGCAAAGCTGTAATCCGTTGCGGCCGGTCGCCTGACCGAGTCGCTGCGAAGCGTCAGACAACTGCGAAGATTGATCCAGTTACGATCAAGCCCACGGAACAGTTTCCGTGGGCTTCTTCATGGAGGAGATCATGTCGGTCGCGCGTCCCACTTCCGATCTCTCCGATCGGCTCCCCCCCCAGAATCTTGACGCCGAACGCGGCGTGCTCGGCAGCATCCTGTTGTGGAACGATGCGATTGATGAAGTCGCGGAGTTTCTGCACGCAGATCATTTTTACAGCGATGCGCACCGTCGCATTTACGCGGCGATCCACCAGCTGCACGAAAAAGGAATTCGGGGGATCGATCCCCTCACCCTCGCTGAAGAGCTCGAACGACGCAGCGAGCTCGAGGAAATCGGCGGCCCCTCCTACCTGCACGACATTCTCGAAGCGGTCCCGCATTCGGCACACGCCAAGTACTACGGGAATATTGTCCGCGAGAAGTTCATTCAGCGGAGCCTGATCTCCGCCTGCAGCGAGATCCTCCGCGACACTTATGACGCCGCTCAGGAGACCGAGGAGATCCTCGCGACGGCGGAACAGAAGATCTTCCGCATTCTCGAGCAGCAGGAACGGGAGCAGAAATTCGCGCTTCGCGACATCCTGATGGATGCATTCGACCGCATCAACGAGCGGCTCGAAAGGGAAGGCTCCGTCAGCGGACTCGCGACGACATTCACCGACATCGATGCCAAGACCAACGGCTTCCAGCCCGCGGAGCTCATTGTTCTGGCTGCACGTCCCAGTATGGGAAAGACCGCGCTCGTCTGTAACTGGGCGGAAGGAATCGCGCGGAACTCCGGCAAAGGCGTGCTGCTGTTCAGCCTTGAACAGTCGAAGCTCGAGCTCGCGGAACGGTTCCTCTGTATTTCCGCCTGCATCGACGGCCACAAGCTCCGCGCGGGGGACCTCAACGAGGAAGAACGCCACAAGCTGATGGCGGCGTCGTCGGACCTGAGCGAACTACCGCTCTTCATCGATGACCAGCCGGGGCGCACCACCGGACAGATCGGCGCCATCGCGCGGCGCCTCAAACGACTCCACGACATTTCCATCATCATCATCGACTACCTGCAGCTCATCGAGCCGGAAGACAAGCGCGCCCCCCGCGAGCAGCAGATCGCGCTCATTACCCGGCGACTGAAAGCGCTCGCGAAGGAACTCAACATTCCGCTCATCGCGCTGGCGCAGCTCAACCGCGGCGTCGAGCTTCGCGAAGACAAGCGGCCGCGCCTGGCCGACCTGCGCGAAAGCGGAGCCATTGAGCAGGACGCGGACCTTGTGATGTTCCTGCACCGTCCCGATGCGTATCAGTCGGACGACCGTCCGGGCGAAGCGGAGATCATCATTGCGAAGCACCGCAGCGGCCCGACCGGCATCGTCCCGCTCACCTGGCGGAAAGAGTTCATGAAGTTTGTCGACTACAGCCCGCTCGTCGAACCAGCCGGCGGCTACTTCGGCAGCCCGGGCGGAAATGATTTCTGATAGCCAACACAAGCCCACCGATTGCCATCGGTGGGTTTTGTATTCTATTTCTGGAAATGCAGGTAAATAAGGGCAACGACGCGTATTGAATTCACATACGCCTCAAATCGCATCATCGCCTTCAGTACCTGCGCCGTGGTCCGCTATCATCAACGGAACACCACAACTCTGCAGAAAACTC
>JBFWWA010000565.1:0-3723 GCA_050246455.1 Planctomycetaceae bacterium | reverse complement strand
GGTCGTAACCGCGGTCGAGATGATAGATTCGCCGCACGACCGAAGGCCCGTTTGCCGCAAGCCCCGCCAGAACAAGCGCCGCGGATGCTCGGAGATCCGATGCCATCACGCTGGCGCCGCTCAAAGCCCCCGCGCCGTTGATGATGGCGCTGGCTCCTTCACGGCGGATGCGGGCTCCCATGCGGACCAGTTCCGGAGCGTGCAGGAATCGATCGGGAAACACTTTGTCGGTCACAATGCTGATTCCGGGAACAGTCGCGAGGAGCGCCATGAACTGCGCCTGCACGTCGGTGGGAATTCCGGGATAAGGGAGCGCGATGCAATCGACCGCAGCCAGTTCGTTCGGAGCCGTAACGCGGACCCCTGCCGCCTCGACCTCAATGCGCACTCCGATTTCGCGGAGCTTCTCGATCACCGCGGTCATGTGCACAAGCTTGACGTTCTCGAGCAGAACGTTTCCGCGCGTGATGGCGGCGGCTGTCATCAAGGTGGTCGCTTCAATACGGTCGGGAATGACCTCATGCACCGCCCCTTCGAGCCGGTCGACACCTTCGATCGTCAGAAACGGCGTGCCGAGCCCGCGAATTTTTGCGCCCAGGGCATTCAGATAATCCCCGAGGTCGACAACTTCCGGCTCGCACGCAGCCGCTTCGATCGTCGTCGTCCCTTCCGCCAAAGTCGCAGCCGCCATGACGTTGCAGGTGCCGGTAACCGTGCTGCCGAACGGACCTCCCAGATAGATGCTCGCGCCGCGTAACCGTTCGGCCGTCGCCATCACATATCCGCGTTCGACGCGAATCTCCGCTCCGAGCGCGCGCAGCCCCTTGAGATGCAGATCGATCGGCCTGTCGCCGATGTTGCAGCCGCCGGGAAGCGAGACGCAAGCCCTCCCGCGTCGCGCGAGGAGCGGACCGAGGACGCAGAAACTCGCGCGCATTCTGCGGACCAGATCGTAATCGGCAATGTACGGCCGCTCATCGAGCACTTCGAGATGAAGCACCCCGGCGTCGTTGCGCCGGACATCCGCGCCAAGTGCACGCAATAGCGCGCAGAGGGTTTCGACGTCGACGAGTGCGGGTACGCCGGCAATCGCGCTCGGGCCATCCGCAAGGAGGGCCGCCGCCATGATCGGGAGCGCGGAGTTCTTCGCACCGCTGACGGCGATCCGTCCTTTGAGGGGCCTCCCGCCCCGCACGACAAACATGTCCATCCATGGACTCCGGCCGTCAGGCCAAAATGTCAAATGCCTAAAGACGAATGTCTAAACGATCACAAAGCGTGAAAACCAAATGGCTGAAACCTGAATCCTGACACCTAATTTTTCACTGCCACCGCCACTCGGGGGCGATTCGTCAGATCTTTCACCAGCTTGATGTCGCGATACGAACTGCTCGCCTGAAGCAGTTCTTCGACGGCTCCTGCCTGTTCGGGCGAGAATTCAAACAGTAGCGTGCCGCCGGCAACAAGACGGGACGGCGCTTCGTCAACGATCCGGCGAATCACTTCGAGCCCCTCAGGACCCGAAATGAGTGCCAGACGTGGCTCGTGCAGTCGCACATCCGCCTGGAGCGATTCAAGTTCCTCTGCGCGGATGTACGGCGGATTGCTCGCTATCGCGTGAAACGTCTCCCCAGCGGGTACTGAGCCGAATAAATCCCCTTCAAGGAATCGCATCCGCTCGAGGACGTTGTGCGTCTCGGCGTTCTCCCGTGCAATAGCGAGAGCGTTCGGGCTGATGTCGATCGCCGTGACGCGCGCAGTCGGAAGATTGACCGCTGCCGAGACGGCGATGCAACCCGAACCGGTGCCGATGTCGAGGAGCCGTGGGTTCTCGATCGCACGAACGCGGTCGAGCAGTTCGAGGACGAGCGTTTCGGTGTCCGGTCGCGGAACGAGAACGTCGGGGGTCACGCGAAAATCGAGACTGAAGAACTCACGATGTCCGACAAGATACGCGACCGGCTCCGACTGAGCACGCCGGCGAACAAGATCCCGCATCGCCGCCCTCTGCGGGTCGGTCAGCGGTTCATCGAACCGGGTGTAGAGTTCGATGCGCCGGCAATTGCGGGCGTGGGCAAGCAGAATCTCCGCATCGAGCCGGGGAGTCTCGCTGCCGTGATTCTTCAGATGGCCGGTGGTCCACTCGATAATTCGGCGGACGGTCCACTGATCATCCTTGGTCACGGCGGGACTCGGCATGGGGGAGGTTTCAGCTAAGAGCGGTCAGCAAAGTCCGGTTCTCAACGCCCGAAAAATCGAGGAACTCAATCGTCGTCGGCTTTCTTCGGCGGCGGTGCGGCACCATGCAGGCGTTCCTGCCGGTCGAACTCGAGCAGCTGCGTCACGAGCTCGTCGAGTTCGCCCATCATGATGCTGTCGATCTTGTAGAGCGTCAGTCCGATCCGATGATCAGTGACGCGTCCCTGCGGAAAGTTGTAGGTGCGGATGCGTGCGTTTCTATCGCCGGTGCCGATGAGGGTGCGGCGCTGCGCAGCACGGGCCTCGTCCGCCTGGCGCTGCTTCATTTCAAAGACGCGGCTCCGCAGCACGCGGAGCGCCTTCGCCTTGTTCTTATGCTGGCTTTTCTCGTCCTGACACTGTACGACGGTGCCGGTCGGGAGATGCGTGATGCGGATCGCGCTTTCGGTCTTATTGACCTTCTGTCCACCCGGCCCCCCCGCGCGAAACGTGTCGATGCGGAGGTCTTCGTTCTTGATTTCGACTTCGACCTCACTGGCTTCGGGCAGCACGGCGACCGTCGCGGCACTGGTGTGAATTCGCCCCTGTGTTTCGGTTTCGGGAACGCGCTGCACGCGATGCCCACCACTCTCGAACTGGAGCTGGTGGTACGCCCCCTCTCCCGCAACTGAGAACGTGACCTCTTTGACCCCCCCGAGTTCGGTCGGGCTGAAGTCGAGAACTTCGAATTTCCAGCCGCGCTGATCGACGAACCGCTTGTACATATCAAAGAGATTGGCGGCGAAGAGCGCCGCTTCGTCGCCGCCGGTCCCCGCGCGGATTTCCATGATGAGGCCGCCGCGCGTGATCGAGTCGCCGGCGGTTGCCATGTCTTCGAGTTCGGTTTCGAGCGTATCGCGCTGCTGCTGGAGGGTCGTCAGTTCTGCTTCCGCATAGGCTCGAGCGTCAGCCGACTTCTCTTCCTCGACCATCTGCTTGGCGATCTCGATCTCGTCTTCGAGATTGTGAAACCGGCGAACGGCGCGCGCGACCTTTGCCAATCCGCCATGCTCGCGCTGCAGCGGAATGAACTTGTTCGGGTCGGCAGTGATTTCGGGATCCTGAAGCTGCCGCTCCAGTTCCTCGAATCGCTTCAACTTTGTTTCAAGACTCGGAAACATGCACGCGCCGGTTATTGTTCACTGTTCAATCATCGCGATGCCGAAAGCCAATCGGCTGGAAGCAGAGGCTGCGGAATTCCGGGAATCTGAACGGAAGTGGACAGGATCCCGGAGCGCGTCCGCGGCGGAATTGTTCACTGGACGGGACGCCGGATCAAGAGCAATCGGGAGGAGACGGTGTTATCCGGCAATTCCGGACCTGTTCGTAGTGGCGCGGCGACACCTGGTTGCGCGCGGAACGTCTCCGCCGCATTGCCGCTGGAAAAGCGGGGCGCCGACCTCGACTGCTCCACCGAGCCGGGCGGAAATCCCGCGTCTCGCGTTGACGAGGACCTAAGCGTCCCCGTCTTTCTTGCCCCACTTG
>JBFWWA010000564.1:0-3739 GCA_050246455.1 Planctomycetaceae bacterium | reverse complement strand
GCCGGCGCGGATGTCGGTCGACGTGATCTCATTTGTACGGCTCGATCACGATGCGCTGCGCACGCATCTGGAACTTGCATGCGATGTCAGCGGCGGCGGGCTCCGGAAGTTCGACGTCTCGCTGCCGGAGTCGGCCGGAACGAACGTCCGATTCGTCGTCCTCGACGGGAAGGCGCGCATTCTCGAACAGCGCGCCCAGGATCCCGCGAACGGCGAACGAGTCTGGACGCTCCGGTTTGATCGCCCCCTCGACGGCAAGCATCGCCTGGGTCTCGATCTCGAGCAGCCGCGCGGCGAACTGCAGCAGTTTCAGCCGCCGGCAGTGAAGGTGACGACGGCCGATCGACAAAACGGCTACATCGTGGTGGAGGCCGACTCGGAGCAGCGGCTCACGTTGGCGGCGACCGGCCCCGATAATCTCCCGCTCAGTGAAGTCGATCCGATCGACCTGCCCGAAGCGACTTACCGTCCGCAGCAGCGGATCGTGGGAGCCTATCGCAACACGACGGCGAACTATCAACTCTCGATTTCCGAACAGCGCTTCGATCGTCTTGGCGTGCCGTCGGCAATCTGCAGGCAGGCCGAAATTCTGAGCGTGCTGGGACGCACCGGCGAGTTTCAACACCGCGCGTACTTTCGATTCGCAGCGGCAGGCGTGCAGAGTCTTCGGATCCGTTTGCCGGAATCGGCCGAGCTGTGGTCGACGCTGGTCGACGGCGTGCCGGTCGAAGCGCGCAAGGTCGAAGGAGCAAGCAGCATCCCGCTTCCCGCCGGCGGCAAACCGGACGCCGAACGGCAGCTTGTGGTCGTGTACCACACGCATTCCGAACCTCTCGATGCCGTGGGGCGAATTCAGCAACAGGTGCCGGCCGTTTCGATCGTGACCGGCAGCGGAGAACTTCAGCCCCTCGAAGTGCTCGATCGCATCTGGAGAGTTTCGTATCCGCGAGAAACGTCCATTCTTGAGAGCGACGGCGCATTCGTGCCGGAAGGCTCGCTCGACCGCGCCAGTCTGCTCGGCCGGTTCAGTCAGAGCTTCCGGATTCCCACCACGCGCGAACTGTTGTGGGGACTCCTGTGGCTCGCCGTCGCGAGCGCCGTCGTTCTGTTTTTGATGAAAAACTACGAGCGCGGAGGATTCCGACGAATCGCGCTGGCGATCATCGTTACCGGATGCTGCGCTCTGATGGTGATGATTGTGATGACGCTTCCCGTCGTGGAACAGAAGAAATCCGAGCGTGCACCGCAAAGCGAGACGGCAACGCACGCGTATCATCCCCCCGCAATGGGCGATGTCACCGTCGAACCGCCGGCAGAAGCGGTGCGGACGGATGGAATTCCAAACCGACCAAAGGCGGGCGTCCCGATCATCAACAAGGTTCCGCACATCTCGCGGCTCGACGAGTCCGCGCCCGCGAAGAGCGCGCCGCCCGATTCCGAATCGAGAGTGAGAAATAGAATCAACGTTGCTCCCACTGGCGAGCCGAAAGAACAATTGAATCACACATTTATGAGCGGCGGACCCCTTCCATCTGCCACTGGGGGAAATCAGGGTGGGGGAGGTTTTGGTGGCGGCTTCGGTGGTGGCGTGCAGGACGAGCTCCCGCGTCAAGGCACAACTGCCGGCATGAATGCTCCGCAGCGCGGCCGGCTCTCGCTTTCCGTCGATGTCCTCGCTCCCCCCGACAGTGCCGAGAAAGTTTTCCGCAACCGGAGCGCCGGAAGCAGCGGCGAATCGCCGACGCTCGACGTCCTGTACGAGAATCGCTCGGCAGGCGCCGCCTATCGGCTGGCGGTCGCCGTCGCCATCATTTGCGCAATGTGGTTCACGCGGAAGGCCGCGCGATCGAAACGCCTCGTCGCCGCCTTGCTCGGCGTCGTCATTCCGCTCGCTCTCGTTCCCGTCGTGCCGGTCGCATGGCAGATCTGGCTCGACGGCCTCTTCCTGGGAACGATCGGCGGGGTTGTTCTCTGGCTGGCGACCGCAGCGGCTGTCTCCATTCGTGAGTCGTTCGTGCTGCTTCATCCCGTGGGGCCGAGCCAGATCACTCGGGCGGTTTCGCTCGCAATCCTGCTCTTCGCAGCCGATCGATCCGCCCATGCGCAGCAGCCGCCGAACGCTCCGGCCGTTCAACGGAACGCCGAGCCGATGGCGCGGCCCGCTCCCACTTTGATCCAGTCGCTTCCGGCGCCGCCGGGCAGAGACGATCAGATCGAGATCGTCATCCCTTATGATCGAAATACCGATCCGCTCGCCGCGGAGCGCGTTCACGTTCCCTACGACGCCTTCCTCAAACTCTGGAACCAGGCCTATCCGGAGAAACGGATCGGCGGCGCAGCGGCACTGGACGGGGCGGTATCCGGCGTTCTCTACCAGGCCGAACTGCAACCCGCCGTCGGCGACGCGAAGCCGCGCGTCAGCGTGAAGGGGCGCATCATCGTCACCAGTTTTCGCGAAAGGCAGATCACGCTGCCGTTGCCGCTGCGCGACATCGCGATCCGCTCTGCCACGCTCGACGGCGAAACGGCCGCTCTGATCGTCCCCGCCAAGCCGGGTCCGAAAATCCCCGAACCGCTCCGCGTCGTCGTCGACAAGCCCGGAACGCACGTGCTCGACATCGAGTTCGACATCGCCGCGGAATCGAGCGGACCCGCGGGACGATTCACAATGCCGCTTCTGCCAGTGGCCGCAGGACGTCTGGTCTTCACCCTGCCGGCCCCGAATCTCACGGCCCGCGTGAACGGTTCGTCCTCCGCGTTTCGATTGAAGAAGGCGGAGAATCGGGAGCAGATCGAACTGCCGGTCGATGGCGGCGGGGACGTTGGAATCTCCTGGCAGCCGAAGGAAGAGCGCGGTGGCGTAGCGACCACAATACACGCGGAAGGGACGACGTTCGTCGACGTGCAGGATTCCGGCATCCGTTACACCCACAGTTTCCTATTCCGTGCGCGGCAGGGTTCAGTCTCTGAGTTTGTGTTCGATCTTCCTGCCGAGACGCAGTTGCAGCGAATCAACGGCGCCGACGTGGGGGGCTGGGAAGTGAGCGGTGAAGAGAACTCGCGAAAACTGCGAGTCTTTCTCCGCCGCAGCGTCAGCGACGAAACCCGCATTACGGCCGAGACCTACCAGGCGCTCAAAATTGCTGACGATCCGGTTTCCTTCTCGCTCCCCGGCCTGGCTCCGACCGGTGTGACGCGCGAGACCGGAACGGTCGCGCTTTACGCCGGGAAACAGCTGCGCGTCCAGGGAGTCACCGACACCGGCGCATCGCGGATCAACCTGAACGAATTCACCCCGCCGGTCGAGGTCACCGTTCCCGGTCCCGCGCCGACGCTGGTCTATCGCTATTCCGCACGCCCGGTTCAACTGCAGTGGCAGATCACTCGCGAGAAGCCGGAACTGACTGCGGTTGCCGAACACGGCGTCCTTGTCGAGCGACGCAAGCAGCGAATCACATCGAGTTTTCAGGTAACCCTCACCGGCGCACCGCGGTCTCGAATCAGCTTCACGCTGCCGCCGAACTATCTCCCGATGGATGTCAACGCCCAGGGAATGCGCGACTGGTTCCTGACAGGAGACGGGGATGCCAAAACTCTGACGATTGAATTCGATCAACCGCGCACCGGCGCGACAATGGCTCTCGTAAGTGGAACGATCGCGAGAGACGTCAGCGACGACACGGCCGATGTCGTGCTGCCGTCGCTGCAGGATGCAAGCAAGCTCGAATCAACTCTCGCC
>JBFWWA010000563.1:0-3740 GCA_050246455.1 Planctomycetaceae bacterium | reverse complement strand
TCCGATCCAGTTCAACAATTGCATCCGGAGATTCCGTGGGCCGCGATCATTGGAATGCGACACAAGGTTGTTCACGACTACTTGCATCTCGATTTCGATATCGTCTGGGACGTCGTCACGGCCGATCTACCGAGCTTGATACCTCTTATTGAGCGCATCGCACCACCCTGACAGATTCATTTCGTCACTTATGGGAATCCACCTGTTCTCAAATGAAGAGTTATCGGTACCTGCCGGTTGGCTTTTCAGAAAAGCCACCTCTGGAAATTGAGTATCGCGCTTGGACGGTTTGAGCCGGTATCGAACCATCGATCGTGGAGTGATGGTTTGAATCTCAAACCGCTGATGGCCGTGATTCTAGATCGGTACGAGCTTCCGCCGAACGGTTTGCATGGCGTCGTGCACTGGGCGCGTGTGCTCGAGAACGGTTTGCGACTCGCACCGGAAACCGGCGCGAACATCCACGTTGTGACCTACTTCGCGATTCTGCACGATTCGCAGCGCCTCTCGGAAGGGCACGATCCCGATCATGGACCGCGTGCCGCCCGATTTTCCGAGGAAGTTCGCGAGGAACTGATTGTTCTGAACGACCACCAGTTCGGTCTTCTCGTTCGCGCCTGCGAGGGGCATACTCACGAGCGGACGCATCCGGATCCCACAATTCAGACGTGCTGGGACTCTGATCGACTCGATCTCGGCCGGGTCGGCATTACACCTCATCGGAGCCGCCTCTGCACGGAATTCGCCTGCCGAAAGGAAACGATCGACTGGACGCACGGGCGCGCGTGCATGGATTTCGTCCCCGACCGAGTGCGCGACGAGTGGGGAATCGAGCTCGATTGATCGCGGTGGTGAATCAAACGATCTTTGCACGAGCGAAAATCGCGCCAACCTCCTGTCTGTGTTCGTCGTAGCTTCGATTAGCGGCGTCATGCCGCAATCCCATCCCGAGCTCATTCGAGCCGTCGAAAATCTGTTCCGGCAGGAGAATTGTCATGAGACGTTCCACACGTTTCGCGCTCGTTCTGCTTCTGCTTGGTGTCGCTCCCGCCCCCGTCTTCGCCGGGATGGGAAATCCCTTTCCGGTCGCGTTTGAGTCCGTTTACAACATCGTTACCGTTGAGAAGCTAGCGGAAGTTCCCGCTGCCCGATTGCGCGCGCTGTCGTTCTTCGTGGTGCTGGTGTTTGCCTCATCATGGGGTGTGAAGGGGATGTGGAATTCGCTGCAAAGGGAGTTCCCGAAACTCCCGCGCCTTTCATACGGGAAAGCGCTTTCGGCGGTGACGTTGTGGGGCCTGCTCTTCATCATTGTGCTGACGATGATTTCCGGTGCGCGCGAGTTGATGACTCCCGGCGCTTGGCATCGAACAGGATTCACATATCGGCTCAGTGATCCTCCCGATTCAACTCTGCAGTCGGTTCCCAAACGGCGCGAGGGGCTGGAAGCTCTCCGTTCCGCGCTTCTGGAGACATTGACGGCGGAAGACCGAACGTATCCCGAGGAATCGGAGCAGTCTTCGATCGACGAGAATCTCTGGATTGTTCCTGGCACATCTGGCCAGCGATACAAATACGAAGGAGGCGGTTCGCCCGATCGCCCCAACATCGTCGTCGCCTACGAGCCGGAATCAGTCGGTGGCTCGCGCTTCGTGCTCCTGGCGTCGGGGCAGATTCTGTTGCTTGAAGACTTCGAATTCCAACTGGCGATGTACGGCGAACACCGCTATCCGGGAGAGTCTCCGCGGCGCGCGAAGCAAGCGGAGGTGTGGCCATGAAAAAAGGAAAAACGACAGTTCTCGGGATGGTGATACTCTTCGCTGCTGCAGTTGCGGGTGTGCAGTTCGCGCTCCCGGGTTATCAGCTGAAGGCCCTCAATTCCGTTCTCTTCGGCTGGCTGCTGTTCCTGCCGGACGTCGTGCCGCGGATGACGTACGACCTGCCGAGTCTGGTTCTGGGGCCGGTCGCGTTTCTCCTGTTCGGCGCGGGACTTCATCTGTTCATCCGCAAGCTGACGGGAGCGTGCAGGTCCGCCGACAATGCATCGTCCCGTCGTTGGAAGATTCGCAGTTCGGCCGCTGTCGTCGGGTTGACGATTGTTGCTTTCGCGGCCGGAACATCGATGGTGGCGATCGTGCATCAAGTCGTGTGGCTTACGACCTCGTCGGACCGTTGGACGGAAGTCGAACTCCGGACCGATGTCACGCAGCGCGTCGTGCCGCTGAAAAGGACCTGGGACGCCGATTGAGAATTTCTGCCGGGGATGAACAGCGGGCAGCTTTGCCCAAAAACTCGCGTGGTGTAATCACCTGAAGACCACGCCCTTTGCAGGGCGTGCCACCCCGACGCTTGAAGGCCCAATTGAACGAGTCATTGGGCAAAGCCAGGTGCGGGCTCAGGTTTCCGGTGCGAAGCCGATGTGGAGCGTGCAGGGGCCGATGCCGGTGTCGAGCGCGACCCAGTAGTAGATCGGCCAGCGGTCGGGAGTCGCTTCGTGAACTTCGTCGACCGTGACCTGGGGAAGACCGAGCTTGAAGGCGTAATCGGCCAGTTCGCGCTTGCCGCAGCCGCCGATCATGTTCGCCATTTCGCCCACGACGTCACGCACCATCTCGTCGACTTCCGTCGCTTCGATGCCGGTCATCCGTTCCAGAATCTTCAGTGCGCCGCGCTTCGTTGTACTCAGGCCGAGTACGCCGGCCGCCTTCCCGCTCAGCGTGACGATCGAGGTGACAGCCAGTTCGTGCAGATCGTGGTCGACCGGCAGCGTCTCGCCCGTTTTGCAGTGGACGTTGAGCATTGTCTGAAAGACTTCACGAGCCGCCCGCACGAAGGGGCTGACGAGCGAAGCGTCACAGACGTTCTCAACGGCCGATTTCATGGAATCCTCAGGCGTGGCGGGCTGCCGGCTGAAGGCTGTCGGCTACCGACTTCGAGACCTTCCCGTGCTCCGCAGGATCGGCAGGCGGGCTTCGGAAACCTGAACGAGTCTTTCGGCGACCGGATAAACCGAAGTTCCACGGATTCGCGAAGCGAACGTTGCTCAGCGCACGGCGCCGGTTTTCCGGCCGGCCGGCCTGTCGCACGTCCGTCCGTGCGGGATTTTCGGGCTGTACGGGGAAACGGCGGTCGTCGTTCTTGCGGAGAGGGTGGCGATGGCCGCGCGCATATCCGCCGGCAAGGCCGCTTCGAAACGCATCGGCTCTCGAGAGATGGGATGCTGAAACTCGATCTCTGATGCGTGCAGCGCGTGTCTTGAGATGAGGTGGCACGCCGCCAGCTGCTGGGGCGAACGGGTCACTTCCGGGGGAACGGGCTCGAGTTCGCCGTCGCTGTCCGAGTCGGTATCGATCGCGTCGAAGCGTGTCGGCTTGATTGCGCCGAACGGACCGTAGAACTCGTCAGCTACGAGCGGATGACCGATTCCCGCCAGGTGAACGCGAATCTGATGGTTGCGTCCCGTGTACGGGAGTGCGCGGACGAGCGTGTGCTCGGCATAGCGTTCCAGCACCTGAATTCCGGTCGATGCCGACCGGGGGTTTAGTGCGTCGTCTCGACACGACATCAGCACACATCCGGTGTGCGCCGCCTGGCCGATCGGCTTGTCGATTGTGAAGAAGTCCTCGGGAATGACCCCGTCAACGAGCGCTATGTACTGTTTTCGAACCTTCGAACGCTGAAACTCGATCGAAAGCAACCGATGCGAAAGATGTTCCTTTGTAACGACAATCAAGCCGCTGGTG
>JBFWWA010000562.1:0-3740 GCA_050246455.1 Planctomycetaceae bacterium | reverse complement strand
ACACATCCGGTGGCACGCAGCGGAATGTCAGGCACGGGGTGCCTGACCTACGTCGCTGCGACGCCTTGGCCGATCAGAACGCTTCCGGCAAGCCGAGCTGGACCGGATTTCGTTCCGGCGCGGGGCGCGTAATCGGAAGTCGCCACGAGGGCAGAAGTCGGTTGTCGTTCGGCGTCGATTCTCCCATCGTCTGCACCAGGGTTGATTCCGGATTGACGAACGGTTCGTAGTGGGTCTCCGGCAGGCGCTCGGCGAGCCGCTTCTCCTGACGTTCCTGCTTTTTGGCAGCCGCCGCCTGCTGCGCGGTGCGGGCCGAACCGCTCAGCGAATCCATGAAGTTGCTGAAGCCGTCACCCATCCGCTGCATCACACCCGGCTTCTGATCGTTTGCGGGGAGCAGACGGCGCTGCGCGTCGACCGGTTCGGCCGGCATCGCGGAGGAGTTCGCACCCGATTCCTCGTCGTTCCACACAATCTGGCGCTCGGCGACTCCGCGTTGTTCCAGCGCAGCGAGCGGTCGCGGACGACCCTTTGAGTTTTCCCGGCGGCTGAGCGGCGACGGTGGCACGTGGGAATCGCTGTCGTCCGACGGGGGCGCGGGCATCGGCTGCAGGTAGCCGTTGGAGTCCTGTGAGTTCCACGCGGGGTAGGGATTGGCGTTCGGCTCGCGCGAGATCACCGTTTCCGAGGCGGTCCCCGGCCCACCGCGATCTCCGAGCAGCGACTGGCCGGTCCGCTGGGATCCCCCGGCCCTGCAGCCCGCCATTCCGACGACGATCAACAGCGATCCCGGCAGAACAACCCATCGCGAGGTCAGCATCCGCATCAATCCGGCTCCCTTTCGGACGGGGTTCGATCGGCGCGAAATCTTCGCGCGGATCCGAACACATGGTCCAGAGAGAACCATCGGACAATCAGGCCGAACCGTACCACGGCAAACGGCGAAATCCGTGCAGGCGGAACGGGAAGCGGTCCGGTTGTTCAGAAAACCCCTGACGGTCGGGATCTATCGGATTGATGCAAATTGCTGGCCGAGTCGGGCGGTGACGAAAAGTCCGGTTGTGCCGGTTCTGACGGGTTCGGGATTCACCGCGAAGTTCGCGGAGCAGATGCAAATTGAATAAGGAACCCAGGAAACCAGGAGCTATGAGAACGCGAGGATGGATGATGGAGAATCGATGATCGCGACGAATGGCCGCCGCTCTTTGCGCAAACCTCTGTACTCATCCCTCCATTCTTGAATTCTGTTTCCTGGGTTCCTGGGTTCCTTATCTCAATCCGGATTCTTGAATGGTTTCTTTCTGCGAGAACTCTGCGACTTCCGCGGTTCAAGAAAGCTGACGAACAGTTCACCACACATCGCACGCGGCGACTCGTTTTGCCGCCGTGAGTTCGTCTTCCTTCGGTCGGCATTCGAGGCCGACGTAGTCGCGGTAGCCGAGGTCGTACGCTTCCTTCAGCACGCGGTTGTAGTGCACTTCGCCGGTGCCGGGTTCGTTGCGGCCGGGGTTATCGGCCACCTGGAGGTAGCCGACGCGCTTCGCCTTGAACCCTTCGCGGAGCCGGCCGCAGAGATCTCCTTCGGTGATCTGCATGTGATAGAGATCCCAGTTGATCTGCATCTTCGGCGAGCCGACCGCTTCGCAGATGCGGATGGTCGGCGCGCTGCCGTAGAGGCAGTGCCCCTTGTGGTCGACGCGGATGTTCATCGGCTCGAGGATGAGGGTGATGTCGTTGTCTTCCGCGATCGGTGTCGCGAGCTTGAGGCCGGCGATGATGTTGTCGTGCATCTGTTCCTGCGACATGCCGGGGATGTCGTCCCCGCCGACGACCGTCATCAGCTTGCAGTCGAGTTTCTTCGCGACCTTGCAGCCATCCCTGATGGCCTGCACGAACTTCGTGTGGTTCTTCGGATCGTTGAGGCCGGGACGAAAACCCCAGGCGGTGAACTGCGCAATTGCGATGTTGAGCTCCTTGCTGAGCCGCGCCGTGGCGTCGAGATCCTTATTGTCCCACGGCCAGAATTCGACGGCCGGGAACCCGAGCGCGGCCGATTGCCGGATGCGGTCGAGAAACGGGATCGACTTGAACCACATCTCGACGTTCACCGCGAACTTCGTGTGCGGCGTTTTGCCGATGCGGCTGTTGTCGCTTTCTCCTGCCCCGGCAAAGGCGCGCGCGGAGATGGCTGCGAGTGCGGCAGTGGAACCAAGAAACGTGCGGCGGTTGAGCGGCTGCATGGCGCGGGCTCCGGGTGGTCGAGTGGTGTGTGTCGAAGGTGGAAAGAGCGGCCGATAGTTACTTCGCCGGCTTCGGTTCGGCCGCCGGCTTTCCCTTTTCAATTTTGCCGAACATGTGGCCGCCGACTTCGCCGTGCTGCCAGGTGCCGACGTAGCGATCGCCGTAGAACATGACGCGTGCGGTGAATGTTCCCAGGCCGGGAATTTCAAAATCGGTCAGGGAAATGACGGGCGTATCGCCGGCCCAGAGGACCTTGATCGTCAGCGGGACTTTGACGTCGTTCTGCCCGTACTTGATTCGCGAAACGAACGTCCAGTTGTCGCCGGCGGTTTTGGAAACGCTGTCGAGTTCGTAGCGTTCCGTGTGCGGGGGCTTATCGGACGCCTGCCCATCCACGGTAAATGCGCCAATGAGCGCCGAGCCGGTGAGCTTCTCGCTGAATTCTTTCTCCAGCGTTGCGCGGTCGGGCTTTTTGTCGGCCGCATCGGCCGCGAAGCAGGCTGAAGCGGCGAGTAGAATTGCGACGGCCGACCAGAGGCTTCGGCGTTGCATGGATTGCTCCTGATGATTTCCTGAGGGAATGTTCGAGTGGATCGCGTGATACCCGTTCCATCGTACAACCCCGATTCGCATGACACAAATCGCGTCCCGTTCCGATGCGAGCTTTTCACTACGAAGAAACAAAGCGAAATCAGATTTCAATCAGGAACCCAGGAAGCCAGGAATTGGGAGAAAAGCGAGAACGGTAGAGGGAGATTGCCTGATGGCTACAAAGGCCCTGCTGCACTCTCCGCAATCCGCCATCATCTTCCCTCCATCCTCGTATTCCCTCTCCTGGTTTCCTGGGTTCCTTATTCCGAATGCATTTTCTCCGCGACCCCTGCGATCTCCGTGGTGAAAACCGGATCTGGTAATGATTCAAAGTGGCCGAGGCGGCTTTGACCCGTTTTCGGCATGAACGTATAGTCGATTTCATGACAGAGCATTCGAGTTCCCCCGCCAATGACTCGGCTTGCAACAACGCCGATTTCGGCAAGCCCCCCGAGGCCGGACGGCTGCTGCCGGCGTTTCAGAAATTGTGCGAGGTGATTGCGCGGCTTCGTTCTCCGGAGGGGTGCCCGTGGGACCGGGTGCAGACGCTCGCAACGATCAAGCCTTACACGCTCGAAGAAACCTACGAGCTGCTGGAGGCGATCGATGCCAACGACAACGAAGCGATTGCCGAGGAGCTGGGCGACCTTCTGCTGCAGGTCGTGCTCGACGCGCAGATTGCGGCGGACGAGCGGCGGTTTGATCTGATTGAAGTTGTCGAGCGAATCACGCGGAAGATGATCGATCGGCATCCGCACGTTTTCGGTGACGCAACAGCCAAGACTGCGGCCGATGTCTCACACCACTGGGAAAAAGCGAAGGCGAGCGAGAAGCAGCGCGATTCCGTGTTCGATGGAATCCCGGTCGATCTGCCGCAGCTTGCCCGGGCGGCGAAGCTTTCGAAGAAA
>JBFWWA010000561.1:0-3751 GCA_050246455.1 Planctomycetaceae bacterium | reverse complement strand
ACTTCGCTGCGGTCCATCTGCAGGACGATGCGCACCTGCCCCTCACGGATGGAATCCGCAAGCTGGTCGCTGAAGTTGCTCATCGAGTCCTCGTTGATTTCTTCGGGCGTATGCGCCACGAGGACTTTGCCGAAGGTTTCCGTTGAGATCTGCATGTCACGCCGCCGTCGCTTTGAAGCTGTGTTTGCGTTTTATGGTTACTGGCTGAATGTGCCGTCCGCGTGCAGTGCCGCGGTGAGCGCGGAAATATCCGCCGATTGTCCGACCACTGCCGGGGGAGCGCCGCCGGCAATCGCCCGTTCCGCCGACTGCACCAGCTCGCGCGGGCTGAACGGTTTGAAGATCACTTCCGAAAGCCGGAGCAAGGCCGCCACTCCGCTCGAGTCTATCTCAAACCCCTTGGCGGTGAGCATGATGATCGGCAGCTCGCTGGTGGCGGGATCCGATCGGAGCGCGTGGCAAAGCTCGATGCCGTTCATGTTCGGCATCTGCAGGTCGGTAATGACCAGCAGCGGCAGTTCGCGACGCACCGCTTCGAGCCCCGCGCGGCCGTCGGCAGCGGTTTCAACGTCGTACCCCGCCTTCGTCAGCTTCATGCGGACCGCATGCAGAATGAAGTGTTCGTCGTCGCAGACCAGAATTCGTCCGGGCATGGGAATTCTCCTCAGGCTCCCGCCGATGCGGCGGCGCGCGGCTCTTCGAGCGGTTGCGCGCCGATGGCCGGTTCAGTTTTTCGCCGGGCCTGTTCCCGATGTCCCAGCGGAACGGTAATCGTGAAACACGAGCCCTTGTTGATTTCGGATTCGACGTCGATGCGCCCGTTGTGCAGCTCGGTAATGATGTAGTGGACGAGCGAAAGTCCGAGGCCCGTCCCTTCGGCGGCCTGGTTGTTCTCCGGAACGCGGTAGAACCGTTCGAAGATTCGCTTCATCGAGGCGGGCGGAATGCCCATGCCGGTGTCGCTGACGTCGATGATTCCGTCCCGCTCGTACATCCGGCTGCGGAGCTTTACCGACCCGCCGTTGGGGGTGTACTTCACGGCGTTCGAGAGCAGGTTGATGATCGCCTGCAGGAACAGATCGCGGTCGACGTGCACCGGGAGGTAGAGGTCGCTCAGCTCGGATGTCAGGACGATGCTCTTGGCATCGGCCGCGGGCTGCACCACTTCAAACGCCTTCTGCAGAATGTCGTTGAGCTCGCAGTCTTCCCGCTGAATCTTGATCACGCCGCTTTCAATGCGGGAGAAATTCAGCATGTTGTCGGCCAGGCGCGCAAGCCGGTCGACCTGCACGTCGATGAACCCGAGAATCTGCTTCTGCTCATCGGGATCTTCGACGTCCCCGTCGATCAGCATCTCGGTGAAGGCGCGAATGCCGGCCATCGGAGTTTTGAGCTCGTGGCAGACCGACGCGACAAACTCCGCGTGCCGCGACTGCTCGCGCCGCTTCCCGGTCACGTCGCGAAAGATCGTCGCCGTGCCGATCAGATGTTCTCCGTCCCGAATCGCGATGGCCATCGCCTCGCAGGTGATTGGCCCGCCGGCAAGTTCCTGCGTGAACTCCGCCGAGCGGCGCTGGTTCCGCGCGCCGCCCGTTGCCAGGTCGGAAAGCAACTGCACAACGGCCGGGATGCGATCGAGATCGACTTTATCGAGTTTTGCGACCGCTTCGCGCGAAGCCCCTTCAATGAACAGCGGCGCGGCGGCGGCGTTCAGAAAGACCGGATGGTTCCGCGCGTCCGCGATGAGCACCGGTTCGTCGATATGATTGAGCGCCGCTTCGAGCTGGCGAAGCAGACGCTGCCGCAGATGCAGCTTCGCTTCGAGCTCCGTTTTCGAGCGGGCCGTTTCCTGCGAAGCCGATTCCGCCCGCAGTCGCGATTCCATCGCGGCAGAGACCAGCGAGGCGAACAGGCCCCCTGCTGCCGCGTGCGATTCACTTCCGTGACGAATGCGCAGACCGGCGTCGTCGACCGCGCGCGCAAGCGCCACGGCAATCGACGCGGCAAAGGCGATGCAGCTCGCGCCGGAGAGAGCGGCCGCGGCGGCGTTTCCGGAAACCCAATAGACGATCGCAACCGAAAACAGTCCGCAGACCGTCATCGGTCCAGCGATGAATCGCCAGATTGCCTGCCTGTGGGGTTTCATGATCTTCGGAATCGCGCCTCTTTGCGCGCAGACTGAGAAAAGTCGTTTCCTGCGAAAGGTTAGGTCACGATTCGGGGGCTGTCCAAATGGCGTTTCTTTTTCGCAACATCCACCCGGGAGAACCCCTAAAATCGGCGCCACCGCAGTCGGAAATGCGGTCCGGCGGCTCATTGACTGCCGTAATCGCGGAATGCTACAACTGGTATTCGCCCAACCGACGTTCCGCCAATCACTTCCGGATGAAAGCCCGTTTCCGGGTATTCTTATGGCGACTTTGACGCTGCAACTGCTTGAAGGTCTCGAACGGGGCCGGGTACTTCAGAATCTGCCGACGCCCGTCACAATCGGCCGGGAAGACGAAAACTCGATCCGCCTGAACGACGAACGCGTCAGCCGCTTCCATGCGAAGATTCAGGAAGACGCCGGCAAGCTGATTCTCACCGATCTGGAAAGCACCAACGGAACACGCGTCAACGGGCACCCGATTCAAATGCGCGTGCTGCAACTCGGCGACCAGATTTCCATCGGCCGATGCCTGATGGTCTTCGGGAGCGAAGCCGAAATCTCCGCGCGGTCCCAGGAGCTTCAGAAAGAAGACAAGACCGGGCTCGATTCCGGCGACTTCACGGTTTCAGGCGGGGGGGACCAGGCGACCGGCATGCCGCGCGGCGTCGATTCCGGCAGCGTCTATCGCGTCGGGGACGATCGCTACATCGAGCTCTTCCCCGCCGGCGCGCCGGATCTTCCTGCCGAACTCAAGCCGGCGCAACGGGCGCAGGTCTCCGACTTCCTCGCCTATTGCCATGAGCAGGTCCGCCAGGTGCTCTACGCCGCCGTTGAAGAAGAGGCTGGGGAAGAGTTCCTGCCGGACGATGAGCAGGCGCGCAACATGCGGGTTTCCTGGGCCGCCTGGCAGCGCCTGCTGAAGCTCGAAATGGATATCGCCGTCTGCATGCGCCGCCTGGCCGAGCCGGAGCACCGGTAGGAGCGTCGCGAAGCCTTTCTTCCTGCTGCCCGATCAGGGGAGCATCAGACCTTCGCGGATTGCGTAGCGTGCGAGCCCGACGCGGTCGTGGATGCCGAGCTTGTGCATGATCCGGTACTTGTGGCTGTCGACCGACTTTTCGGAGAGGTTCAGGCGGCGGGCGACCTCTTTCACACTCTCGCCTCCTGCCAGGTGGCGGAGCACTTCAATCTGGCGGTCGGTGAGCTCGTTGAGGCGGCATTCGCTCTGCACGATGTACCGCTGATCCGACTCCCGGAACGAAACGCGGTCTTCCACATCCTTGGAGAACGTGTATTCGCCGGCCGCCGCCCGCCGGATGGAACCGATGAAGACGTCGAACGATTCCCCCTTGAGGACGTAGGCCCGGGTATTCCGGTTGCGGAGCGCCTGCTCGATGAAAATGTCCGAGAGGAATCCGGTCAGAAAGACGATTCGCGTCAGCGGCAGCTGCGCGCTGATCTCCTGAGCGACCTCGAACGCGCCTTTCCCCGGAAAGTTCACGTCCAGAACGACAACTTCAGGGCGGGACTCGAGAACAACCCTCATGCCGCTGTCGCCATCGTGTGCGATAGCAACCACGTTCAGGCCGTCTTCGCGAT
>JBFWWA010000560.1:0-3729 GCA_050246455.1 Planctomycetaceae bacterium | reverse complement strand
GATTCGCAGACCCGATGCTGGACGGGCCGTCACATCGGGCATTCGTGATCGACCGTTGGCACGGCGACGCGGGGCGTAACGCCCCGCGTCGCCGCCGCCGGCAGTTGATCCACCCGATTCATTTGCAACCTTCGTTTCGGAACTTCTGGAGGTGCACCGATGCTCGATCTCTCGACCTCTTCAAAAAAAGTTGTTTTCGGCTCAGCGGTCGCCGCGGCCCTCATCTCGCTTGCGACATCCGCCGATTTGATTTTCGGATATCCCTTCCATGGCATGGTCTGGTTCGACCTCGCGTTCCTCATAAGCGCGTGCTGTGTGCTGACGATGGCTTATGAGACGTGGCTGGATCTCGAGCCACATCGAAATCTCGAAAAGCGGTCGCGAGCTCGCGCCGCTCGGGCAGCAGCTTCTCTGGGCAATTCACACGCAAGCGCTTCCGTGAATCAGCCGGCATTCTCAGCGGTCCGCTCTGCGCAGCCCTACGAGATGAAGCCCGCTCTCCAACGACCGCACCGGCAGGCAATCAGTAGTACCCGAAAACTCGCGGCACTGAAGATCTAAGCCGCGGCCACTAATCGGTTCCAAAAGCGAGCCAAGTGGGGGGAGTCTCGTGGCGGAGAACTTTCGAGAGCATTCAGAGATTCCGCAATGTGAGACCGCGTCCAATCCGCAGGGCAATTCCGGGTTCCGACGCCCGACGCACATCGTCGGAATTGGCGCATCCGCCGGCGGGTTGGAGTCGCTTGAGCAGTTCTTTCGAGCGATGCCGCACGAAAGCGGATTGGCCTTTGTCATCGTGCAGCACCTCTCGCCGGACTTCAAGAGCCTGATGGATGAGTTGCTGTCGCATCGTACCAAGATGCCGATCTATCGCGTTGAAGACGGCATGGCGGTTGAAGCAAACGCGGTGTATCTGATTCCCCCGAAGAAAGAGATGATTATCTCGGGCGGAAAGCTACTCCTGACGGACAAGGATCCGTCCCAGGGACTCACGCTCCCGATCGATCTGTTCTTCCGATCGTTGGCCCAGGACGCAGGACGCGACGCGATCGGCATCATTCTTTCCGGGACCGGAAGCGACGGGTCGCGCGGGATCCGTGACATTCACGAATCCGGTGGCCTCGTCGTTGCTCAAAGCGAAGAGACAGCCAAATTCGATGGGATGCCGAAGAGCGCTGTCGACACAGGAGTGGTCGATCTGGTGCTTGCACCCGAAAAGATGCCCACAGCAATTCTGAAATACATCAAGCATCCGATTGCCGCGACATTGACGGACGTCGACGACGGCGTAGCGGACGAGACAGGATTAAGCCGGCTATTCCTCGTGCTGCGCGATCAGTATTCCATCGATTTCTCGCATTACAAACCTTCCACTGTTGGCCGACGTATCGAGCGGCGTCTTCAGATGAACCAGACGACCGACTTGGACGATTACGTTCGTCAATTGCGAGAGGATCCGGTCGAGCTGAACTCACTATATAAGGACTTGCTGATCGGTGTGACGAAGTTTTTCCGTGATCAGGATGCGTTTCACCGCCTCGGTGCCGAGATTCTGCCGGGTCTTCTGCTGAAGGTCGCGCCTGATGACGAGTTCCGAGTATGGGTTGCGGGATGCGCGACCGGCGAAGAAGCGTATTCGATGGCAATGCTGATCCACGAGCAGATGGAGGCGATGAGGCGTCCGCTCAAGGTCAAGATCTTCGCCACGGACGTGCATCGGGAATCGATCGATTTCGCAAGCGCGGGAATCTATTCCGACGAGAGTCTCTCTGAAGTCACACCCGGGCGGCTAGAGCGATATTTCATCCGCAACGGCCGCGGATACCAGGTATCACCGGAATTGCGGCAGATGATCGTCTTCGCGAATCACAATATCATTCGCGACGCACCGTTCACGAAGCTCGATCTCGTCACGTGCCGTAATCTCCTCATATACCTTCAGTCGGGCGCGCAGAAGAAGGCATTGTCACTTTTCCATTTCGGGCTCTCGACTGGAGGTGTGCTCTTTCTCGGACCGAGTGAATGCCCGGCAGAGCTGGAGGACGAGTTCGAAGCGATCGATGCACGCTGGAAAATCTATCGCAAACGTCGCGACATCCGACTTCCGACTGAGTTGCGACTCCCAATGTCGATGGATGCAGCGCGTCTGAGATCGAGCGCCGCATATCCGTCGAGGCACCCTTCGCGTCACAGCGACATGCCGCTGGGATCGACATACGACACCTTACTGAAGGAGTTCATGCCCCCCAGCCTCCTGGTCAACGAACAGCGCGAGCTGCTCCACACTTTCGGCGGAGCAGAACGTTATCTGCATTGGCAACCGGGGCGAACCTCAACAGACGTTCTCAACCTCGTGAGCTCCGATCTTCGACTAGCTCTCTCGGGAGCTCTCAACAGTGCGATGAAGAATCAGACAACCGTGAGGTTTCCTGGTGTATCCGTTGAGGAACCGAACGGACGAGCTTGCCTGACGATTGGAGTGCGTCCGCTTCACGACCGGCACTTGGGAAGCACCCACATGCTGATCACGCTGGATAAACGGGAAAGGACGTTCGGAGCAGAGGACAACAGTGCCACCGGCGCTGAGATCGACCTTAATATCGATCGCGCGTCGCAAGATCGCCTGGACGATCTTGAGGCGGAATTGCGCTATACCAAGGAAAACCTACAGGCAACCGTTGAAGAACTCGAAACAAGCAACGAGGAACTTCAGGCGACAAACGAAGAGCTCCTTGCTTCGAATGAGGAGCTGCAAAGCACCAACGAGGAACTGCATTCGGTTAATGAGGAACTCTACACAGTCAACGCCGAATACCAGCGGAAAATTGCCGAACTGACGCAGCTAAACAACGATATGGATAACCTGTTGCGCAGCACGGATATTGGCACAATCTTCGTCGATCGTGAACTTTGCATTCGAAAATTCACCCCGCAGATCGCGCGTACATTCAGCCTGTTGCCACAGGACGTCGGTCGGTGCATTGATGCGTTCACACACAATATAGATGAGCCGGAGCTCGTTGAACATTTGCGAAACGTCTTGCGGACAGGTGAGCCATTCGAACGTGATGTCCAGGACCGCAAGCGGAACTGGTATTTTTTGCGGATTCTGCCGTACCGAAATTCTGTGGGAGAGATCGAAGGTGTCGTACTGACACTGATTGACGTCTCAACTATGAAGCGCGCGGAGGCGGAACTCGAAGAGATAAATCGCCTGCTGGCCGGCATTCTTGAAAACTCGACCACGTTCATCTACGTCAAGGATCTGGAGGGACGCTATCAGATCTGTAATCGTGCGAGTGTCGCGGTGCTCGGTGTGGAACCCGAACGTGCCACTGCCAAGAGCGATTACGACTTCCTGCCAACCGAGATCGCCGACACGATTCAGGCCCACGACCGCGAAGTGGCGACAACCGGGCGGGTGCAGGAATTCGAAGAGACGTTTCCCAATGCGGTCGGACCGCAGACCTATCTGTCGATCAAGTTTCCTCTCCGAGACGAGACTGGAAGGATCTACGCGGTCGGAGGCGTATGCACCAATATAACGGATAGGAAACGGGTCGAATCTGAGCAACTGCAGGCAGTGGCGCGACGTGATCAGTTTCTGGCCATGCTTTCACACGAACTTCGAAACCCGCTGGGCGCAATTGTCAATGCCGTGAACCTGATCGACCGCCAGGCCCGTCGCAATGTCCTTTCCGGGACGCGAGACGTTATCGATCGCCAGGC
>JBFWWA010000559.1:0-3759 GCA_050246455.1 Planctomycetaceae bacterium | reverse complement strand
TCACGCGGCCGCCGCTGAATGCGTCGATATAAAGCGGCCCCTCGGCAGACTCATAGCGAAGCAGGAAGTGACGCGGCGCCGAAACGCCACGCAGATCGACGCGGACCCGTTCGGCCACCGCCATGTACAAAATCGACAGGCCGATCGGCAGGCCGGAAGAAGTTTCGATGATTCGATTCAGGAAGCTGCTGTCGGGCTTCTCGTAGGCCTGGTCGTTTCCGCGCAAGCCGTGCTTGCTGCCGAGGCAATCGCTGATTGCCTGCAGGACGTCCATTTCATCGCGAGCTCGAGCGACGGGTCCCGCAAGCTCATGGCCTCGCGCGTCGATCCAATGCAGCGTCTTGCCGAAATCGAGATTGGGATACGCATCCCGCGCGATTTCGAGTGCGGCGATGGTCACGTTCACATCGCTGCGGCGTGCGAGCAGCTTTGTGAACTCGAGGTCGTTGCGATAGTCGGGTTCGGCAGCCATCAGAAATCCATCGAGGATTGCAGTGTCCTTAACCGTTGTCCGGATTCGATTGTAGCTCCCGCTCCTGCCGGAGCTGAAGCCAACCGATCGGTGCCCGACTTATAGCGACTCGGACGTGATGCGACAATTCCAGGATCCTGTCCGAAGATTCCGCAACCAGCGAGTCGAAAACCAATCGCTCGTCGATGTTTAGTGCTCGTTGACTTGCCTCTCCGAGCCCTCTATTCTGATCGTTTCTCCGGTCCGAAATTGATGGGCCGCGGGCATGTCGGCTCGCGGCTCGACCTGTTCCCTCCGTCGAAATTCTCCGAGGGTTCCTGCATGAAATCCTGCGACGTTCGCGCTCTTCGTCGAATGGGACCGGTTGTCGGTCTCCTCGTTGCCACGGCACTTTGCGGATGCGGCAGCGGCTCGAAGCCGGCGCCCGCACCGAAGTCGGAGTCGAAGCCCGGCGCGCCGGCCGCGAAGAGTGCCGGGACTGCCGAAAAGCCGGCCACGGCTGAAAAGTCTTCCGGAGGAACGAAGCGGATCATCATTCTTACCAACGGCAATTCCCCCTTCTGGGATGCATGCCGCGCGGGAATGATCGATGCCGAGAAGGAACTGGGACTCAAAGCCGCAGGTTACCAGGCGGTTCTGGAAGTCAACGATAACACCATCCCGGGCCAGCTCGAGAAGCTGCGCCAGTTCGGCAGCCAGTCCGATATCGTTGCGGTCGGCGTTTCCGCCCTGCACTCCGACAACGTGGCCGTGGCCGATGAGATGCGGAACCTCATCAAGAAGGGAATCAAGGTCGTCACGATCGACTCTGACGTCAACAAGTCGCTGCACGACACGCGGCTTGCGTATCTTGGCAGCAATAACATTGCCGCCGGCAAAGCGCTCGGCCTCTGCCTGAAGACATTGCTGCCGGAAGGTGGCGGCTACGTCACGTTCGTGGGAGAGACCGGCGCGCAGAACGCAATCGAGCGGATCGGCGGGTTCGCTGAAGGAGCAGGGGAGAAGCTGCAGTCGCTCGACAGCATGGGGGACAGCAACGAGCCGACCCGCGCCCGCGAAAATGTCCGCAACGCCATTCGGAATCATGCCGAGAAACTCAAGGCCCTCGTCGGCATCTGGTCGTATAACGCCCCGGCCATCGTCGACGTGCTGAAAGAGACCAACTCGCGCAGCAAATTCACAATTGTCACGTTCGACGCCGAACCGCTCGCGATCGTTGCGCTTGCCGGCGGAATGATCGACGCGATGCTTGTACAGAACCCCTACCAGATGGGTTACCAGGGAGTTCGCGCACTCCGCGCGTTCGTCGAGGATGATCAGAAGACGGTCAAAGAGATGTTCCCGAAATACGGCGAGGATGGTGGAGACGTTTACGATACCGGCCTCAAGATCATTGTTCCGGACGACAGCAAGAAACTCGACGAGGTCAAGTTTCCGGCGAACATCGAGTTCATGAAGCTCGCACCCTTCAAGGAGTGGTTGAACAAGTACAACCTCGAAGGATCGTGAGGTTTTATGACCGGATCTTCATTGAGCGACTCGGGCCGGCTCCGCTTTTTCCGCCGGCATGAGTTCAGCTTGCTGATCGCGATACTGGCGGTTGCGCTCGTCACAACGCTTCTTGATGCGCAGCACAACTACTTCCGCGACCCGCGCACCAGCCTGATCGACATCACCCGGCAGACGACGCTGCTCGGAATCTTCTCACTCGGTGCGGCCATCGTCATCATCGCCGGCGGCATCGATCTGTCGAGCGGATCGGTAATTTGCTTCAGCGGCACGATCTGCGGAACGATTCTGCTGCTTCTTGCGCCGGAAGCGATGCAGAGCGCGGGGGTCCCTATCGGCACCGGAACGATCGCAATCGCGATTGCCGGCACGCTCATTGTCGGGCTGCTCATCGGCAGTCTGCATGCGTGGCTGATTACCGTCGTCGGCTTGCCGCCGTTTGTCGCGACACTCGCAACGCTCATCGGGCTGCGCAGCTTCGCCTGGGCGATCTGCGAGAACGTCACCGAAGCAGTGATCGGTGGCCGCAGCACGCAGATTCGCATTTTCGATCCAGCTTTTCGATACCTGGCGACGTCCGTCTGGATTCCGGCGCTCATCTTCGCGGCGCTTGCTCTGTTGTGCTGGGTGATGCTCTGCCGGACCGTCCTCGGACGGCATCTGTACGCCCTCGGCGGCAACGAAGAGGCCGCCCGGCTCAGCGGCATCCGCACCGATCGTCTGAAATGGTTCGCCTACTGCCTGAGCGCGGTCTTTTCGTCGATCGCCGGAATTCTCTACATCGGCGAAGTCGGGCAGGCGGAACCGCCGACACTCGGCCGCGGTTACGAGCTCAATGCCATTGCCGCCGCAGTCGTCGGGGGGTGCAGCCTCCAGGGTGGGCTCGGAAGTATTCCGGGAACCGTGCTTGGCGCTTTTTTTCTGCGAACCCTAATCGACGGCGTGGCGAAGATCATCAAAACCGGCGCGCAGGTTTACGAGGGACTGATTGTCGGCATTGTGGTCGTCCTTGCTGTCGCATTCACACAGTCGGAGAAGTCAAGCCGCGGGAGAACGTTCTTCTCCGGTCCGCTCGGCCTTGTGGCCGTATTGAACCTCTCGATTCTGGCGGCGGCGACCGCGGTCCTGATCGGACCGTGGCTCTTGCCGAAGGAGACATCGCTTGACGCAGTTCCGCTTGCAAGTCTCGCTTTCATGACCGTCGCGGTTCTTTTGCTGACAACGCGGCTGCAGAATTCGATCGGCAAGAAACGAGCTGCGGCGGCCACAGTCTGCATCGTCGCCCTCGTGGCGGGTTTTGCGTTGGATCGCGCTCTCCCGGGTTATCGATTGAGCGCCGCGGTCGATTTCACGCGATCGCTCGGGGGGGAGCTGCAGTCGCTCGACGTCGGCTATCGCGTTGATCTCGCAAATTCCGCGGTGGACGACAGATCGCTCAAGCAGCTCGTCAGCCGACTCCGTTATGTTCCCGATGTCAAAGAGATCTCACTCGCGGGAACGCGCGCCACAAAGGCGTCATTGGCGGCGCTCGAAAAACTGCCGACGCTCGAAAAGCTCGATCTCACCGGAACAGAGATCACTGAAAGCGATGCCGCGAAGCTGAAACGAACGATCCGAAGCCTGGAAATCGAGCGATGATGCTTCCGCTGCGTACTCCGCGTCGGAACTGTTATACTCTGCAAACGAAGGCCGAGTGGCGAAACTGGCAGACGCACAGGACTTAAAATCCTGTATTCCGCAAGGAGTGTGCGGGTTCGATTCCCGCCTCGGCCATTTCA
>JBFWWA010000558.1:0-3762 GCA_050246455.1 Planctomycetaceae bacterium | reverse complement strand
TGCCGGAGTCGATTCAGCCGCGCGATCGTTGCTGCATCCAGCCAGACCGATGACGCCGCTGACAAACACCCAACTCCAATCGGAAATCTTCATTGCAGGTGAACCTTAACGTGCGTGGAAACTAAGGAAGCGGACGACGGCTGAGGCCGCCCGAAATCAGACTGATCAGGAACAGCACGATGAAGACGAAGAAAAGGATCTTCGCGATGCCGGCAGCTGCCGCGTAAACTCCGGTGAATCCCAGAACGCCAGCCACAAGAGCGATCACAAGAAACACAATCGTCCAGTACAACATGGGAGGGTCCTCTGTCGATTTCTGTGGAACCTGCAGAGCACCACGGCGGGTCTGCAATAGTTTCAGGGGATAAGCACGTGCCGTGCCAGAAGTGTAAAACAGCGGTTTTCACCCGAAAAAACGGCATGTTCCGCAGCGGCAGCAGACAGAAACCCTCGGTATTTTCAGAGATTTGAGCCGGTGTTGGTCGCACTGAACGTTTCGCGACCACAGACAACAACCCGCGGTTCACGTTCTGGGGACTCAGCTCATTCGCGATGAACGAGTCCGGCTCAGCGCTCGGGAGGTGCGCCGACGACGACAGCCGGCGTCACGTGCTTGGCGTCGTGCAACAGCGTATTCAACCGATGCACGAGGCTTGCGACCTGCGGCGTTGCTTCCGGCAAGCCGGCGATCGTTTCTTCGAGATGCGCCAGACGATCTGCAAGGGGCACGGTCGGCTGTGTGAGTTTCGCGCGCTCCGCTGATGCTGCAGCCAACGTGATTCGCGAAACTGCGATCTGAATCGCCGATGCGAGCGGCGGGCCGATCAGGAATCCTCCGAATCCAATCACGTCCGCAAGGCCGACTGAGATCAGCACGATCAACAGCGGGTTGTAGCGCCGTCGGTCAAAGAGCTTCGGCTCGAGTCCGAATTCCAGAAACGAAAGTAAGGCGACGGTGTAGAACGCCATCGGAGCAACCGTCATCCACAAACTCGGCGCTGTACCGAGAATTACGGAGGGGATCCACAGCACGATCACAGCCAGGAGTGTGATAAGTCCGCCGAGCCATGGAATCATCCATGCAACGGCGCCGATGGCCGCCAGAAGCATCGGATAGGGCTGATCAAAGAATCTCGCTCCGACGTACAGCAGAATGCCGGCTGCGACAGCCTGCACGAACTCGCTGCGCAGGTATGCACCAATTTCACTGTTGATCTGCCTCCAGACTTCTCGCGCGGCGCTGCGACGTTCAACGGAAAGCAGCGACAGCCAGAGTCGCTCGAAATGGACCCGATCGGAATTCCAGTAAACGCTCAGCACAATTGCCATCGCCAGATTGACGCCAATTCCGATGACACCGGCGGAGAACCCGAGCAGCATCCGGATCGTGGAGGAATCGGGCCCCTCATCCAACGATTGTTCCACGGTTTCAGGCTCCGGCAGAATCCGGGCGATCGGCAGGAGAAAGCGGTTCTGTTCGGCGGCGGGTGAAGTCAGAAAGTTGTATGTCTCCGTCAAGTCGGTGCCGATTCGTTCGACATCATCAAACAGCGGACTCATGGAAGCCACGACGAGCGAAATGGTCAGTCCGATCGCTGCGAAGTACGTCAGGCCGAGCGCCGCGGACCTTTTCAGGCCTCGCGCGACGAGTCCATCGGCAATCGGCTGCAATGCGGCCGCTAAGGCGAGCGCCAGCAGGAACACCACGACCGCCGTGCGCAAGTACCAGAGCAGAACGAGCGCGACGAGCGTCGTCAGGACGATGGCAGTAGTTTTTGCGAGCTGTTTCATGGCGTTGAGTTCAATGCTTCCAATGCCCGGTCCCGCACCCCTTCCAGTTCGGCCAGTTCGCGCTCCAGGTCGATTGCGATCGATTCGATTTCGTCTTCGAGTTCATCCGCGACTTCGGTGGCCGGCACATCTTTCTTCCGCAACTGCTGACGAACGTCCTGGATGAGATCGTTGGCTTCATAGCGGAGCCGGCTGATCCGGTCTCGAGCGGTGGGAACGGGGATTTCGGCCGTTTCGTCCTTCAACAAGTAGCGTTCAACCAGAATCTGAACGACCGCCGCGAAAGGAACAGCGACGACCACTCCAATCCCTCCCAGCAGGATTCCGAAGCAGAGCATCGCCAGTACGATTCCGACCGGATGCACGCCGATGCTCTGTCCCATGATCCGCGGAACGAGGATGTAGTTTTCAAGGACCTGGATGAGGATGCAGGCTGCAAGCGTCCAGACTGCGAGCTCCGGGCGTGCCGTCAGCGCCGTCAGAACAGCGGGGACGGTGCTCAGTGTCGGGCCGAAGTAGGGAACCATCTCCATCACCCCCGCGAGCGCGGCCAGCAGGAGCGCGTAGGGGAGTCCGATCCACCAGTAGGCAATGAACGACACAATGCCGATTGTCAGGCAGAGCAGCCCTTGCCCCCGAATAAACCCGCCCACCCGCGTGTGAATGTCGTTGACCAGTTCGCGGGCTTCGTTGCGTCTTGAATCGGGAAGGAGAAGCAGCGCTCCAGTGATTGTTCGCGGTCCGTGAAGCGACCAGTAGAATGCCAGCAGAATGACGCCGAGCGTGAGGAATACCGACCGGCTGATGATTTCGGTCAACGACTCTTCACTCGAGAGAGATTCGGAGAGTCGCGCACCCACAGCTCCGTCGAGCTCAACCGGCGGCCAGCTTTCGGGTAACCGGGATGCCAGATCGTTGACGCGCTGACTCGACGTCGAAACGAGCTCGGCGCGCATTCTCACGTACGCGTCAGGCATTCGATTCCCGACATCAGCCGACTGCTCGATCAGCATCGGTGCGCTCAGCGCGGCGATCCCGATGCATCCGGCACCGAGCGAGAGGTAAATCATCGTGACGGCGACGGAGCGGGGAAAGCCCGCCGCAACGAATCGCTGAATGAGCGGAGTGAGCGCAATATCGAGCACTATTCCGATGAGCAGGCAGACCAGAACGCGTTCAAACAGGTACGCGGACCAGAAAGCGAGCGCGGTACCGACGACGACCAGCGTCCCAAGAACGATCTTGCGCGGCGCCCAGTTCGGCAATCGGAACTCCGGACAATCCTCCTCTGAGTCGGCGTTGACGAGGGTGCTCACGGTTGAGATCCTTCCGGGCCGTACGAAGCGCCCTCTTCGGCATCGTCGGAAAAATCCCCTTCGCTTTCGTGGCTATCGGGATGGAGGAACTTCTCCGCCACCATTCGCCCGATCTCCGTAACGTATGTCATCAGAAACGTCGCAATCGCCGTTTTGATCGCGGAACCGGATTCCTTCGTCTCATGGCCGTCCGTATTCGGCGGCTCCGGCAAATGCGATTTCAAACGGGACCATTTTTCGGTGACCGACTCGCCTTTCCGAGGAACCACGGTTGCTGCCGTGATGAATCCGGCGGATAGCGCCGCACTGAGAGAAGCCCACGGATGCTTCTGCATCAGTTCGTGCGGATCCGCGACATCGGCAACATGATGTCGAAGCCGCTCGAGTGCATTTCGGATGGCGACCTGCGTGCAGGCGATCTCGGTTTCCAGGTACGCCGCTTCCGTACTGCCTCGGTCTTCTTCAATAACGGCCGGCGGACGGGACTCAGCGGACGTTGCCCCGGACATCCTGTCCGAAGTCGACGCGTTGGTGTTGGTGTCGGCTTGCATAGGTGCTGACAGTCTGCTTGTGGGAACTTCGAATACGGAGAAGGACGAGGAGGCTCGCAACGATCGCGGTCCCGGCGAGCAGCGCTCCGCCGACAATGATTCGC
>JBFWWA010000557.1:0-3766 GCA_050246455.1 Planctomycetaceae bacterium | reverse complement strand
ATAGGGGCTGAGACCACCGGCACCTGCGGCGACCTGCGGGCCGCCGTTCGTCGAAACGGAACCGGCAAATGCGGGTTGTGCAGTTGAAGCTTCCTGTGCGAGCCCCGAGCTCCGCGGGCCGGGTGAGATGGTCAGTCCGCCCGTTGATGCTGGTGCGGTAGCAGGTGCGAATCCATTGCCGTACGGATTGCCGGGCGAAGTCGTCGAATAAGTGGCGAGTTGGGCTCCCGGCGATGCGCCGTCGGCGGATTGCTGCGTGGCGGCTGCCGGAACGATCCGCGGATCATTCATCGATCGGTTGGCGGGAGCGACGTTGAATCCGCTCTCGGCACCCGGAGATCCATACGCTGAATTCAGAGCGAGCGATTGCTGACCGCCGACACCGGGCTGACTCCACGGACTGGCACCGAGAGGAGAGGGAGCGGTCCGGCCGGCCGTGTGCTGACCACTCGCATGGCCCGCATTGGGGATCTGCGCGGCCAATTGATCGACCTTCGATGCCAGCGGAGCAGTGCCGCCGTTCGTCTCCGGAGAGACGGCAGCCATCTGCTGCTTCGGCGTTCCTTGCCCCATCTGGCGGACCATGCGGCGGATGCCGATGACCTGTTTCAGCATCGGTCCGTCGAGCGGCTTCCATTCGTTGTAGAGCCGCTCGCGTTCTTCCGGCGTGGCGTCTTTCAGTTCTTCATCGATGAGCTTAAGTGTTTCGGCGTCGTGCGTTGCCAGCCTGGTGGCAGGTTCGCTCTTTTGTTTTGCGTCCGCCGGTTTCGCGTCGGTGGGCTTGGCGGCAGGAGTTTCAGCAGGGTTGTTTTCTTTTGACGCGGTTTCGGTCTCCGCGGGCTTCTCAGCGTCCGCCTTCTTCTTCTTTTCACCCCGTTTGAAGGGGTTGATCGACGCGACTTTCTCCTGCTCCCGGTCGTCGGTCTTCTCAGCGACGCTGTCGGCTTTATTCCAGAAGGATCCGAACATCGTGCCGCGCGTTGTGCCGCATCCTCCACAGGAGAATAGGCAAACGACGATTCCCCATCGAATGATGGTCGATCGCTTCATGGCAGCATCCTTGCAACAGCCAGCGATTGAGAGCGAATTGATCAGCTGAGAAAGAGAGACATGCACCGGTGAGGTTCGAGCGTGTGGTGTCGATGGACCGGCCCGGCGAAGAGGGGGGAACTTATCGGAATCCGGAAACTACCGCAATACCAGCCGAAGCTCGGGAGGCATTCGCTTCCTGTATCGCGATTCGGAATTAAACCCCTTCTGAGTCGGCATTTAGAACAATCGGCCGGGACAGAGACGGAGAGAGAATTCACCCGGCTACTGTGCTGCGGAGCCTCGCTGGGGAAGAGATGCAACACGCCGGGGCGGAGGTGCGGGGGAACCCGAATTCTCGGGGAGCACTTGTGGAGACCGCAGCTCTACAACGCTGATCGGCCAGCTCCGCAATGCGTCGAAGCCGGCTGGAAACTTCAAATGAGTGCGCGGCTGATAGTTTCCGATGGTCGCGAGCTCGGGAAGCCAGTTGTCGTAGGTGAGAACATAGAGGAGCTTGTTGTCGGCGAGGCGCCGATTCATTTCAGACAACGACTCGACCCGGGTCACCGGCGGATCGACATAGTAAAGCATGGAATGATAACCGAGCCGGTAGGCCACAACTTCCGCGTTTCCGGGGATCTCGCCGGTGCGAATCTGACTTCCGAACTCTCCAAACGTCAGGCGTGGATCGCGCTGGTTGAGAATTGATCCATTGACTCCGACGTAGCACACAACGAATAGCAGCATGGATGCGTACACGGCAGTAATGTTCCGCCGCGAATTGAGCAGCCACGCGATACCCGCCATTCCGACAGATGCCGTCGCGGCGACGACAAGGGTGGGTGCAGTCGGCAGCGGAATCCGCCCCATCACCACGATGGCGATGAATACCGCACCGGCGACCAGCGATGACACCACCATCGGCCACATCCATCGACGATCGATGAGCCGTCGGCCTTCTTCCACCCACGTCGCCAGGAGTGCAATACGCTGTCCCGCGAGGAGCGAAAACATCGGGAGCGCCGACATGATGTAATGCCGATGTTTGTCGGCCGACAGACTGACGATCGCCAGATTGGTCAGGAACCAGACCCAGAGGAACTGCTCGCGCGCGTCTCCGCAACGGATTCTGCCGAGAAGGGATTGGCCGACAGCCGGGTTACCGGCGGGCGAATCGCCGCGCCACGCACGACGCCAGCTGGGAGCGATTGCAGCAAGCACGTAAGGGGTCCACGGAAGCAGCATCCAGAGGAGCGGAACGGCGAAATACCAGATCGGTTGATGGCCGAGGCCGCCCGTCGCCCGACCCAAAGTTTCTGCGCGCCAGAGAGACATCGCCTGCGGGACATGCTGGAGCAGCAGGTACGGCCAGATGCACACCGCCGCCGCGAGCAGTCCGAGGCCCACCGGATTCAGCAGGTGAAACAGTCGCCGATACTCTCCGCGGAGCAGGAAATAAACGCACGCCGGCGCGAGCACCATGCTGATGCCGTAATGAAACTTTGCCAGCCAGGTCAGTGCCAGCAGCAGATAGATTCCAATCCATCTCGCGAAGATGGTGGTGCGCGACTCCAGCAGCTTCTGATTGGCGATCAGATAGACCGCCGCCGTCGTCAACAGGCAGAGGAGCATGTCGACTTCGGCTTTTCTCGCATAAATGAGCACGTAAACAGACGTCAGTTGGGAGATGGCAGCTCCCCATCCCGCAGCGTCCCCGTACCATTTTCGGCCCCAATGCCAGACCAGCGCCGCGAGCAGAATTGCCGAGAGGGCTGACGGCAGCCGGAGCGTCCATTCGTTCATCTCGCCGAACAGCTTCACCGACGCGGCCGCCACCCAGTATCCGAGCGGTGGTTTCTCGAGGCGGGGAAGCCCGGCGAAACGGGGAACGACGTAATCGCCGCTCGACAGCATTTCTGCTGCGGGGACGGCAATATACGCTTCGTGAGATCCGAGCGTCCGATAATTGCCGAGTGCGAAGAAGATCGTGATCAGGCCGACGATGCACAGGCCGAGCGGAATGAGAATGCGATGTCGGCGCGCGACAGCTCCGGCCTTTGGCCCGTGCAAATCTTCCTGTTGGCCCGACGTCACTGTCATCGTTGCGTTTTCAAGCTGTCTTCAATTGAAAGGTAGGGCATCGCCGTTGCACGAAGTCGTTTTTGAGCCACGTCATGCCACCTTGCGAAGAGGCAGCGTTGGTCCGAGTTCGCCCGAGGAATTGATCGATTGAGAGAAGTTGAGGGTGCTGCGGACCGCATACGGGAACTCGGACTGCGATTCGTAGTAGATTCTTGCCCCGAGTTCACCGAGCATTCCCATTCCAATCAGCTGTACGGCCGCCATCATGGAAAAGACGGACAGCAGAAGCAGTGGATTGCCGGTCATATCCAACTCGTGGACGAGCTTCATCCAGATTGTGCTAGCGGCCGACAGCAAACCGACGCCGGCGCAGGCAAGTCCCGCGGAGCCGAACAGCCGCATCGGACTTCGCAGGTATTGAATGAGGAACTTGATGGTCACGAGGTCGAGCAGGACGCGCAGTGTACGCGAGATACCGTATTTGGATTTTCCGTATTGCCGAGGGTGATGCCGCGCAACGATTTCGACGCAGCGGGCCCCGCGCCAATGGCCGAGGATCGGTATGAAGCGGTGCATTTCGCCGTAAAGATGGATCTCTTGCGCAACGTCGCGGCGGATGGCCTTCATGGTGCAGCCGAGATCGTGGACCGGG
>JBFWWA010000556.1:0-3770 GCA_050246455.1 Planctomycetaceae bacterium | reverse complement strand
ATTCAGCGCCTGCTGAACATGCGACTTCATGATCTTCTCAATCATCGGCCGATACGCCTGGAGCGGGTACAGGATGGGATCGTCCGCGCGGATTTTTGAGTCGCTCACTTCCTGCTTCGCGTTCTTGTCGAACTCGCCGACTTCCTGCGTTTTCTTCCCGATCACACTGCCGGTCTTCTTACTCTGCCCTTGCAGGGAATCGATGCAACCCGCTGCGCCGACCGCCGATGCGATTCCGAAAACAACCGCAAGAAAACATCTGCTGTTCGACTTCATGACTCGCCTCCGCACTTTGCGATGCGCACAGACCGGAACCCCGCTTCTGCAAGTCTATCCCCCGCCCATGAAGCCGACAATCAGAAAACCTTGAGGTGGATGTTCGGCTGCCGGAGAAGTCGTTCCCGGATCGATTCGGAACACGACTTATTCCATCCTGCAGGCTACAATCACTTTCCAACAGGGGAACGGCATCCGGCTCCCCAGGAGCGTTATTCTCGCTGCCTGCTTCCCGAGATTGTCGTGTCTTCCCGGTAGCACCCGTTGGGAGTGTGTCGTGAAAGTCGAACTTGAAGGTCGAACGGCAATTGTGACCGGAGGAGCGCAGGGAATCGGTCGCGCGATCACGAAGTCTCTCCTCGATAATGGCGCGAACGTGGCGCTTATCGACATTGACGACGCACGGGCCAGCGCTACGGCGTCGGAATTCGACCCGGCCGGCAAACGGTCCGGGGCGTGGAAAGGGGATGTGGCGGATTCGGCTCGAATGCGGCAGATTGCGGATGAAGTGGCCGCCCGTTTCGGCGGGATTGACATCCTTATCAACAACGCCGGCATCAACACGCGCAAGGACCGCAAACCGATTCACGAATACGCAGCGGACGATTGGGACGCAATTCTGCGCGTTGACCTGACGGGAGTCTTTACGACGAGCCAGGCGGTGGTTCCGCACATTCTGAAATCGAAGAGCGGACGGGTCGTAAACATCGCTTCGATCGCCGGGCTCGTGCCGCTGCGTCTGCAAAGCGCGTTCGTTGCAGCCAAGGCCGGCGTGATCAATCTCACGCGCGCAATGGCACTTGAACTCGGCCCGAACGGGATTCTGGTCAATGCCGTTGCGCCCGGTTCGACGCTGACTGAAGGAACGAGAGCGCTCTTCTACGGTTCAGACGGGGCTTACTCGGAAATGGCGGCGAGTCTCGTCTCGCATATTCCTCTGGGTCGTCCCGGAGAGCCGGAGGAGATTGCGCATGCCGTGCTGTTTCTCGTCGCACCGGAAGCCAGTTACATCACCGGAACGGTGATTACCGTCGATGGCGGCTGGACTGCCGGTTACACGCGCGACTGGTAGCTCGTACGCAACGGACCTGTCAAACTCAACCATCAACTCATGCAACAAACGAGGTGCACCATGGCCGAGATCAAGATGTTCAAGAGCTACGAAGGAGCCGGAAAGGTCGTCAAGCCGGAGATTCCTGTCGAGCCGAACATCGTCACGGTTCGTGACGGATGTCCGGTGAAGTACCCCGGCTGCGAAGGGATCGGCGTGCGCGTGGTTCATCCGACGAATCCGAAAGCGCCATCGAAAAACTTCGGGATGGTCGTATTCTTCGTGCCGCCGCACGTCATTCTGCATCCCGGCAGCCACGAGAATGAAGAGTGCTACTACATCATCCGCGGCGAAGGGACGATGACGCTGGCCGGCAAGAAAGTGGAAGTGAAAGAAGGGATGTTTATCCACCTTCCCTCGTGGTGCGAGCACGGAGTGGAAAACACCGGGGACGTCACGCTCGAGATCCTGATCTGCACGTCACCGTACAATCCGTAGACGACGACCTTGCTACGGCATGACGAACTGATGTTCGTGGTGACGCACCGTCAGCACCGGGACGCGCGCGTGGCGGACGACTTTCTCGGCAACGCTCCCGATGAATACCTGCGACAACGCACTTCGGCCGTGCGTTCCCAGCACAATCAGATCGATGCTGTTGTCCTGGGCGTAGCGCAATATCTCAAGGAACGGCGTTCCCGCGTGCGTCTTCCGCACAACCGCCGGACCTTTCCAATCGGTGAGGAGCGATGCAATCCGGCGTTCCGCTTCCGCCTTGATTTGAGCGCGCGCATCGCCGGGAAGTGATGTGATGCCGTCGTACTCGCTGATGAGATCTTCAATGACATGCAGCAGGTGAAGTTCCGCTCCGTATTTCAAAGCGAACTCGCAGGCGTAACGGAGCGCGACGTCGCTATTGGGGCTGAAATCGGTGGGAACAAGAATCTTACGAATGGGAATCATGAAAGTTCGGCTCCGTCTGTAAGGCGCGCGCTTCTTGACGCAAAAGAAGCACTTCGTCAATTGTAGCGGCGCGGCCGACTGCGTGTCGGCGCGGCGGCGAACATCGTCGGCATTCAGACGATTCCAGCCGGCCACGATCTCTTATAATCGATCCATATCAATCGGTAACGCCTGCATTACCTTGCTGGATCAGAAAGATCGTTCCGCCAATGACGGCAGAGACGACGATGGCCGCGATCATCACTCGAATCGAAATCCGAAGGATGCGCTGCAGTCGCGTTTCGCGAAAACGGCGGCCGCAATGCGCGCACGCAAACCCGCTTGCGTCAATTAAATGCTGACATCCCGGACAGACCTGAAGGCTCATCGGCTGGCCCTTTGCACGACGTTCCCAGTCCGTATAGTCCCCTATATGAAGGACCGTTTTCAATACGATTCCTGAAAAAGATCGGCACTTTACCAGCGCACAACAGTACACAAACGGATCCGCCGACCGATGGATGTCAATCCGTGTCGGTGGCGAGCAGCCGCCGATAGCTCGCGTAACGGGAAGGGGAGATGAGGTCTCTTTCGAGTCCGTCCTTCACCCGGCACCCGTCTTCATGCCTGTGCGTGCAATCGGGAAAGCGGCAGTGTGGAATGAAGGGGCGGAATTCGGGAAAAAACGCCTCGAGTTGCGTGCTCGGAACATTCCACAACTGCATTTGGCGGATGCCGGGGGTGTCGGCGACCCATCCCCCCGCATTCAGACGCAGGAGCATCGCCTTCCGGGTGGTGTGCTTTCCCTTCCTCGTCCAGTCACTGATGTTTCCGGTTTCGAGCGTCAGCCCCGGCTGAATGCTATTCAGCAGGGATGACTTGCCGACACCGCTTTGGCCGGTCACGACCGTCTCGACGCCGGCCAGCAAACCTCGCAGACGCGGGATCCCCCAGCCACGAACGGCGCTGGCAAGAACAACGTCATACCCGAGCCGTGAATACAAGCCGGCCCATGCCTGCAGCCTTTCGCGCCCGACCAGATCGACTTTGTTCACGCAGATGATCGGTCGTACGCCGCCGCTTTGGGCGCTGACTAGGAGTCGGTCGACCAGATTCGGCTTGAAGGGGGGATCGCTGGCAGAAACGACGATGAGCGCCTGATCGACGTTCGCGACGATGATGTGCTTTTTGCGATCATCCGCCCGAGAAATGATTCCATGCCGCGGTTCGATGCGTTCGATCACACCGTGTGCGCCGTCAATTGGCTGGAAGAGGACGCGGTCGCCGGCCACTACGACGTTGCGAGAATCGCGAGACATTGTTCGCAAAACTCGACGAACGGTGCATTCGTAACGGTCGCCTGCTGACGACTCGACGAGCGAGTTCAGCCCGGCCGCGATGATGACGCGTCCCGCAATGCAACTGGATTCGTCAATCGCGCGATTCACTCCGCCGGCGGAGTCTTCCTCGCCGACGATCGTGCGGCGCCTGGTCAACTCCC
>JBFWWA010000555.1:0-3781 GCA_050246455.1 Planctomycetaceae bacterium | reverse complement strand
GGACGATTGCACTACCAGTTCAACCTGCAATGTCAGAGAAGCAATTCGGCGTCGGCGAAACAATCGCCGAGCTATCACGCACTCCTCACCTCGACCTCGGCTATTCCTCAGCGGCGGCGCTGCGAACAGTTCAGAACATTTATTGAATCAGCATTCCGACAGCTCATCGCGAATCGCGTTCTGGCGGGTTCATGTCAGCTGGACGATCTCCAAACGGTCTTTGGGAATGTTGAGGCCGTATCTCCGGTAAGCGTCGTCATATCCCACGACCAGCAGACCGAAATCGACGTCCTGTCCCAGCTCTTTCGACGCCCAGCGGGCCGCATGGCTGGTTCTGAGTTTCACGCGGACGTCGTAGATCAGATCGTGAACGGCTCGGCTGTCCCACACTTTCACGCCCAGCTCATCGTCGAATCGCTGCGATAACTCGTTCAGGATGACCTTTGTGGAAATGAGCGTTCCAGAACGGTGGGTCGCACCGGATTCCAAGACCTTCGCCACGAGCATGCGCATCACAGCGGTCTGGGTCAGCGACAGCCCCACCTCATCCACGACCTCGCCGGCATACTCAATTTCCAGACAGCCGGAATTCGTTTCCCGGTTGTCGATGAATCGCACAAAGAACTCTTTCCACGGAAAGTCGGCCCCCGGAATCTGACGAAGATGCCCGCCGTGGCGAATGATCTTGCGAGATGCTTGCTCCGAGCCAGTTCCGGCTGATTTGCGCTTCATCGCAATCTCCTCGATGACCTCAGGTGCTTGACGCGGACTCGTGATTCCTGGCCGCCGAGCTCACTGTGTGACTGACTTGAAGAATTCCCTCGAGTTCCGCCCACCCTCCCTGGCGCGGCGCCTTTGACACATGCAGAGCGCTCGCAGCGCCGGCCAGCCGCATGGCGTGCTGAAGCGACCGCCCGTCGATGAGTGCGGCGATCAACGTCCCGACGAAGGTGTCTCCGGCTCCCACCGTGTGCTGCATCCCCACCGGCGTTGCCGGTTCGAATATTGCTTCGCCGTTCACGAAGGCATGCACGCCGTCGGCACCGTCGGTGACGATGGCGCGTCGGATCTCCAGGTTGGAGAATCGCGTTTTGAGTTCTGGAACATTTGCGGACAGCGAGGTCCCGACCAGCAGAGAGGCCTCTGCGCGGTTGAGGACCACGTACTCCGCACGTCGGCACAACCGGACGGCCGCTTCGCGGTCACGCAACTGCTCGCGGCTGAGAAGCAGGAATGAAAGTCCTTCGGAGTTCCTCGAAAACCGCCGCAGCACTTCGTGCAACCACGGTGTATCGGACGCACTCATCGGACCAACCAGCAAGTGCGACGAACTGTCGAGAACACGACCCAGACTGGCCAACGTCCGGTCGCCGTCCACGCTCGAGCGTGTTGTGAATGTCTTGCCGCTGATGGCATGCCCGATATCTTCCGGCCAGTTCACGGAGATGCGGGTGGAGCGGATTGTCTTCAACGTGCGGAAGTGGCGGAACTCATTGCGCATCATTGATGCCGCGAAGTCGCCGAGGCGATCGGGCCCAAGGATGGCCATCAGATGCGGTTCAGAACCGCACGCCAGCCGGTAGGCTCGTGCCGCATGGATCGGGCAGCCCCCAAGCTGGACATCAATTTGCGTTTCTGTTTTCTCCGCATGCCAATCTTCCGCAGAGTCCGGCAGAGCAGTCGTAACGACGTCGACCGTTGCAGTTCCAAGAAACACGGCAGTTTGAACCGGGGCATTCATGGCGACCATTCCCGTTAGGCTCCTCAGATTCCAGCCAGAAAGATTCGGAGACGCTGAGCTTCGATTGACGGAACGCATGATGGCCGCGACCCGTCCGGAACATCTCCGAACATCTTGTGACCTGAGAGAGCACCGTCCGGCGGGAATTACCGGCCTGCAATCGCGGTGTGACAAGTGACACGCCTGCGACTCGGATGACTTCACAAGCGCCGGAGTTCGGCGGGTGGGGAGGCGAATCGCCCGGTCGGTTCGCGTTCGTCGACGCCAGCGGTGGGTCGGTTGCCGCGAAACGGCTCGAAACCACGCAGCCAACGCTCAGCCGGAAGTTGCAGGTCCTTCAGCATCCGAACCGCGATGGGCGCCGCATTCTGCAACGGTTCGGGAAACGTTTGCGTCTCGCCGAAGCGGGAAAGAACGCGTTGGGGGATGGCCCGCCGCCCGCGAATTCGCCCGCGCGGGTCTTGGAGCCACCCTGCTTCCGCCCGCAACTCTTCGACGCGACGATTCGAGCGAGTTCGTGTTTCGTCGGTTTTCCGATCAATTCACGATGACCGATGCCATGATTCACCGTGCGGACGGATCGACGGCGGCTCAGAGTCAACTGAAACGAATGCTGGTACAAGCCACCTCTATTCACGACGAAGCCACACGCCAGCAATGGGCGGAAGCACTTTAAGAATCGGACCTCACCAGTGCTGTGCCGATCTATGCAGTTGTTCGATCTCGTCGACAATGCGCACACCGAATTCCGGACGACAATACGCAGGAACACCTTGTCCACCTACCGCGACGGATTCCACAAACGTCGATAGAGCATTCCGCAATGGGTTGTCTTCCGGAGCATACTCCTCGCAGAGCTTCCAATGCTCCCTGTCGGGAACAGAAACACCTGGGGAATTACGATGGAATCGCTTCACAATCGAGTTCTGTTCGAATAGAAGCATGCCATCCGTCCCTGCCACCGCGAAGTCCCGCGAACATCGAGGTTGGCACCAAGACAATACGCCGGATGACCTGATCCCATTCGAGAGTGAGAGTCCGTAAATGGCTTCATCAGGCGGTGTCTTTTTTTTGCCGCCAAAATGCGATGCGACCTGACAGCGGACCGCCGTAATCGACTCCTCAGGGAACAGGTAAGTGAGGATCGACAAATCGTGTGGAGCCAGATCCCACAGCACTCCATGTTGCCGATAGATTCCCATTTGCGTTCTTTGAGAATGTGCCATAAGCGGAACACCAATTGATCCATCGTCGATTCTCGCCTTCATGTAGGCGAGGCACTTCGAGAATATGTAGGTGTGATCTACGAGCAGGATCTTACCGTGCTCGTTGGCAAGCGTTGCGAGTTCCACCGCGTCCTCGTGGCTTAGACACATCGGTTTCTCAAGGAAAACGTGCTTGCCGGCAACAAGTGCCGCATGAGCGATCTCGAAGTGATTTTCCGCGGGCGCCGCAACGATGACTGCATCGAGTCCCCGCCTGCTTAAGAGTACATCCGTGCGCAGCATCAACGCGGGAACCTGATCAGCTGGCGCGAGTTGACTCACTACACGTGTCAGCCGCTCGAGATCGTGGCCGGCAGAACAGCAGACGACGCGTGCCGATTCGAGATCGGCCGCTGCCTTTAATAATTTCGGCCCCCAATAGCCACTCGCGCCGATGAGCCCGATGTTCATGGTCACAACGGCGGTACAATATCGAGTTCGCGCGAGTTTGCAAATGCCTGAACAGCGGCATCGATGTTGATCGTCTCGACGGCATCCGGATCGTCGACCTTCCAGACGGAATTCACTCTGGCGCAGAGGTCCGTATCCAGATCATCAGGATCCTTCTTCAACGAATCAACGAGATGATCGATCAGATAAAGCTCTCTCGGGTGGTCAGCCAGACTCTGGATGCGCTGGTTCAGACGGTAATAGCGGCATTGAGGGCATCCGTACTGCGGAGTGATCGGCTCGCTGATCGTGACGTCATAGTCCGAGTCCGCGGCTTCGTCGCGTTCGGCCTCCCCAGTGGAGTCGTTCTTCGTGAACTTGTTGT
>JBFWWA010000554.1:0-3788 GCA_050246455.1 Planctomycetaceae bacterium | reverse complement strand
AATGATCGCCATGAAACAACTTGCTCAATCGGCAGTCGGCTTTGCGGTTCTCTGGGCGATGTCCGCCGTCGCCATCGGTGCCGATCCTGCAGCCGCTCCCGGCGCGCCGGCCGCGCATCCTGAGCCGAAGCTCGAGAAGCTCGAAGTCTTTCCGGCGAATCTTGATCTCGCCGACGTGCGCGATATCCGTCGGCTTCTCGTCACCGGCATCACCGCCGACGGCACACGCTTTGACGTCTCGCGCGATGCGGCAATCACTCCCGCCTCGAAAGTTGTGAGCATTGACGCCGACGGCTTCGTCGTTCCGGAAACGGCTGGAACCACCGAGCTCAAGGTCGCGGCGCGCGGACTGGAAGCGAAGGTTCCAGTGGTCGTCAAAGACACGAACCCGCGTCCGGTCAGCTTCGTGAGCGAAGTCATCCCGGCCATCAGCAAAGTCGGCTGCAATATGGGAACCTGCCACGGTTCGCAGCAGGGGCGTGCCGGTTTCAAGCTGTCGCTTCGCGGATACGACCCGCTGTTTGATTACACCGCGCTCGTCGACGACATTTCCGGCCGTCGGTTCAACCGGGCCCAACCGGCGCAAAGCCTGATGCTGCTCAAGCCTACGCAGGGGGTTCCGCACGAAGGGGGCTTCCTCTTCGACGAGGAATCGCGTTACTACAAGATTCTGCATCAGTGGATCGCCGAAGGATGCAACTACGATGCCACGGCGCACCGTGTCGACCGCATCGAAGTTTTCCCGAGCGCTCCGCTGCTGCAGCACATGAAAGACGTGCAGCAGCTGATCGTCATCGCACATTACAACGACGGCACGTCCCGCGACGTGACCCGCGAAGCCGTTTTCGATACCAGCAATTTCGAAGTTGCGACCCTCGGCAAGACCGGCCTCATTGAAGCGGTGCGGCGCGGCGAAGCGGCCGCTCTCGTACGGTTCGAAGGCCTGTATGCCGCCGCCCCGGTCACCGTCCTCGGCGAGCGGGAAGGGTACAAGTGGGTCGACAGCCCCGAGTACAACTTCGTCGACACCCACGTGAACGAAAAACTGCGGCGGATGAAGATTCTTCCGTCGGAGCTCTGCACCGATTCCGAATTCCTCCGGCGCATTTCGCTCGACCTCACAGGCCTTCCGCCGACATCCGCGCAAACGCGCGCCTTTCTGGCGGATGAGCGGCCCACGCGCGCCAAGCGTGAAGCGAAAATCGACGAACTGCTCAACAGTCCGCTTTATGTCGAGCATTGGACGCTCAAGTGGAGCGATCTGTTGCTCAACAACCGGAAGTTCGTTAGCGAGAAGGGGGTCTGGGCCTTCCGCAACTGGATTCGCAGTTCGCTCGCTTCCGACAAACCGTACGACAAGTTTGCCTACGAGCTCATGACGGCCGACGGCAGCACGTTCGACAACCCCGCCGCCAATTACTTCCGCGTCGCCCGCGAGCCGAAAGTCGTCATGGAGAACATGACGCAGGTCTTCCTCGGCACGCGATTCAACTGCAATCAGTGTCACGACCATCCCTTCGAACGGTGGACGCAGAAGAACTATTACGGGCTTGCGGCCTACTTCGCGTCGGTCGGACGGAAGGATGGAACGCGCCCGGGCGAAGAGATCATCTACTCAACACGCAATCCGCAGCCGGTGATTCATCCCGGCACGGGGCAGAATGTCACCGCGGCGTTCCCGTTCGAGCATCCGGGAATGGACAAGTCGATCACCGACAACCGGAAGAAGCTGGCGCAGTGGCTTACCGCTCCACAGAATCCGTATTTCGCCAAGAGCATCGCCAACCGGTACTGGAGCTATTTCACCGGCCGCGGAATCATCGATCCCGTCGATGACATTCGGGCGAGCAATCCGCCGTCGAACCCCGAGCTGCTCGACGCACTTACCGATGATTTCGTGAACCACAATCTCGAGCTCCGGCACCTCATCCGCACGATCGCGACGTCCCATACGTATCAGCGAAGCTACAAGACGAACGAGTGGAACAAGGATGACGTCGTCAGCTTCTCGCACGCCATGCCGCGGCGCCTTGCGGCCGAACAGCTCTTCGACGCCCTGGTCGTTGCGACCGGCGCTCCTTCCGATATTCCGGGCATGCCCGCCGGCTTCCGCGCCAGCCAGCTCCCGGACCCGACCGTCGACGTCGGCTTCCTCGACATGTTCGGCCGGGCCCCGCGCGAGTCGCCCTGTGAATGCGAACGGACAAGCGAGGTCAGCCTCGCGCAGACCTTGAGCCTGGTGAACGGCCCGACGATTTCGGACGCAATCATCCATCCGAAGGGGCTCATCGCGCGACTTACCGCCGAGAAAGCCGACAGCAGGAAAATGGTTGAAGAGGTCTATCTCGCCGTCGTCTGCCGGCTTCCGACCGATGCCGAGAAAAAGCAGGGAGAGGAGTATCTCGCATCAGTCGCCAACCCGGTCGAAGCGACCCAGGACCTGATGTGGGCCCTCATCAACAGCCCGGAATTCCTGTTCAACCGGTAACGGGTGGCTGGGGGTCGAGACGCAAGTGAGCTTTCGTCGGAGCAAGTCGGCCGCCGGTGAGTCACGGGCATTTCGGGACTTCATTCAGACCAACATCGCGCTACTGCAGGCTTCTGGAGTGCCGATTTCGCTATACGAGTCAATGGATCTTTTCGACGATCTTCTCATGCATGGATGCATTGATCACCATCCCGATCCCACGCACTTCACGGTCGCCCAATTGTCGGAAGTTCAACAGAGCGCGCTCATCGAAGTCGTAATCCGCTATTTGAAGGCCGGCTTCCCGGACCCCGGCATCAGCGGTTTGTTTGGCAGCATCACTGCGGATGAAATACAACGACGGGTCCAGCAGGATGTTTAACCATCTTCTGAGATTGAGTCTGAATCATTGAACCAACGATGAGTCGTCGGCTTGGATATTCTCTGCGATTTCCACCTGAAGCCAGAAGCCCGATTGCCTGAAGCCTTTGCCTATCCTGTCTCACCCAGTTCCAGAATCCCGCGTGCGATGAGCTGGTTCGCGGCCATGCGGATTCGGTCGCGCTGGCGGAGGTCTTCTTCCTCGAGTGTTTCTTCCTGAAGCTGATCGATGAGACGCATTGCGTAACGGGGGCGCTTTTCGAGTTCAATCGCGAGTGCCGCGCGCCGCAGGCGGATGCGGTCGGAGCGGGATGGAAAACGGGAGATGTATTCGTCCATGCAGGGGATTGCATCGTTCCAGGCTTTGGCGCGGAACAAGCCGTTGACGAGCGCCCGCATTTCCGGCTCTTCGAGTTTCCATTCGGGATGGAAATGCCGCATGGTTCGGAACTCGGCGAAGGCGGCGGACGCGCGCTGATTCGCGAGAAAGTTCCGGATCCGTTCGAGCGCGTCTTTCTTATTCGTCGCACCGAGCGGCCGCGTCAGGACTCGGTCGGGGGGCGGCGTTCCTTCAACGATCTGATCGAGCGGACGCGATTCCCGTCCCTTGTAATTCGCCGCCCGTTTCCGCTGCAGTTCTTCCGCCGCTTCGGGACTTCCATGCGTGCCGCGCATCACCGCCAGCAGGTCCCAGTTCTCGCAATCGACCCACTTCAGACGGAGAAACGTGAGCCCGACGCAGATGCCGACGAAGCCCCCCGAGAAGTGCACGAACTCAGCACTCACGATGAAACCGAAAATCATCGACGCCAGAAGCATCCAGAGGAGCTCTTTGACGATGTAGAAAACGGAGAACCACAGGATGGAGATGTCGATCAGGAATCCGCGGAACCAGAGTATGAAGAAGCACATGACCTCGTTCTTCGGCGCCCAGACGAGT
>JBFWWA010000553.1:0-3791 GCA_050246455.1 Planctomycetaceae bacterium | reverse complement strand
GGTGGGGTGTCTTCGATCTTACCCCACTCGTCAAGCAGCGCCAACGACCTGCTGAACGAGACGACCGAGTCAGAGAAAATGCATCCGGGAAATCGTGTCTCGCGTCCTAATAGAACGGGGCGAGGCCAATTCCCCCATAGCCCCATCCTGCAAATCCGGATGGCCTCCATTGAAGCCGTACCGCCGGGGGCATTAAAACTGAATAGCACGATTTCTCCACGGCTCGTTTCGATCGCGTCATCGAATACGGTGAAGGGATTGCTCAAGAAAGCCCATGGTTGAGACACAGTCGCTTCGGACGGAACCGTTTTCGGAAATTGCCCGCATCATCCGACGAGATGCGGATGCAATCGTCAACCTTTGGGCTGTCGAGAGCCGCCGCCAGAGGCCGGAAACTCAGAGCAAGCACTGGGATGTTCTCAAGAACGCCCTTCCAAAGTTCCTGAAGGCGGTGGCCGATTCGCTCGCCGAGCGGACCGACGAAGACGAAGAGCAGCACGTCGGATTCGCGGAAGAACACGGCGAACAGCGCTGGGCAACCGGATGGGACCTTTCGGATCTCGTCAGCGACTACCAGCTGCTTCGACAGACGGTTCTCGACTACGTGGAACGGGAGCGTGGCTGCCCCCCGACGTTCAAGGAACGCTCGGCGATCAACCTGTACATCGACGATGCGATCAGCGCGGCCGTCAAGCGATACGTCGAGAACGAATCCGCCGAACTGGAACGGTCTCGCAACCGACTCAATGAGTTCCTGGCAATTCTCGGACACGAGCTCCGCAACCCGCTCAACGGCATTGCGATGGGACTGCAGCTTATTGCGCTGGAGCAACCGGCTGAGCGGAAGAATACCGAAGCGATGATGGGGCAACAGGTCGCGCTGATGACCCGCCTCGTCGACGACATGCTCGACCTCTCGCGCATCGCGCGCGGACAGCTCTCTCTCGTCAAGTGCGCGACAGAGTTGAACAAACTGATCGAGCATGCGGTCCAGAGCGTTCGCGCCTCGACGCAGCACGTCAATCATCAGTTCCAGATCAAGCTGCACGCGGAAGAGATCTGGATTGACGGCGATGGAGCCCGCCTGCAGCAGGTTTTCGTCAATCTTCTCACGAACGCGGTGAAATACACGGAGGCCGGGGGAACAATTGCACTCGCGGTCGATTCAAAACCGGAAGGCATTGTCGTCCGCATCCGTGACAACGGTCAGGGAATCGATGCTCTGATCCTGCCGCACATTTTCGATCTGTTCGTGCAGAGTCCTGAGAACGTCGGCCGCGGACTGGGAATCGGACTCGCGCTCGCGAAAGCGATCATCGAGCTGCACGGCGGCTCGATCAGTGCCGAAAGCAGCGGCGTCGGACTTGGCAGCGAATTCATCATCACCCTGCCGGCTGCGAAGCGCGGCACGCTTACCCAGAATGCGCCCGCGGCTCCGGAGACCCCGGCGACAAGAGCGGGCGAGCATTGCTGCCGCATCCTCGTCGTGGACGACGTTGAGCCGGCCGCCCGGGCGCTCGCCGCTCTCTTGCGACAACGAGGGCATACGACTTTCACCGCCGGCGACGGCGAGAAGGCGGTTTCGGTCGCACTTGCGGAACGCCCCGAAGTGGTACTTATTGACATCGGTCTGCCGAAGCTCAACGGCTACGAAGTTGCCACTCTGCTTCGCGCGACACCGGAATTTCAGAATGCGCTGTTTATCGCGATGACAGGGTATACCGACACGCCGCATCGCGACCAGTCGCAGCAGGTCGGCATCGACCACCACTTCGTGAAGCCGGTGGACGTCGCAGCCATTGATGCGCTGATTGCCGAACATCGCACTCGGGGTGGAAGACCCGGTCAGTCAAGCTGAACTTCCGATCGATTACGGTCAATTCCGGTCGGGCGGACTCCCTCCTGTGGGTCGGTCCCTCTCTGCACCGTTCGTAGCTTCGGCGTCGGTCTGATCGCGCAGCCAGTCTTCGAGTGCCGCCTCGTTGACGGGGGGCTGCAACTCGGCGGCATATTTCGTGCGGCGGAAGTACCGGAAGACGAACCAGCCGACGATGAGAACGATCGCTCCGCCGGCGACGGTCGTCCAGAAATCCGATGTCCCCGACGCAGACCGCCGCGGGATTGTCGGCGATGTGATGTGCCGCAGGCGCCCGACGAGCAGTGGCGCCGCACGATTCGCGTCGTAGGCCGTGTAGAGCATCGTCTTCAGAAAGTATCCGACGAAGACTCCTTCTTCATGCACTTCCGCTCCGACCTTCATACCGGACGGAAGTTCGCTGAAGACTAGGATGTAGGGGAATGATTTCGAATCGTCAGTCCAGCCCCAGGCTTCGTAAACTTTCGCGACTCCGGCGGAGTTCTCGGGTGCATCGTAAGAGATGACGCGTCGGATATGGACCCGCAGCTTGAGAAGATCTCCCCGGAACTCGTCCGATTGCTCCCAGAGCTCCGCGTAACGGACGTTCTCGCGGGCGCGCCTGCTGAGGTCATCAAACGACTGTGCTCTGGCCCAGCGCATTGCTGTCCAGTAGGCGGGCATCTCTGTCGCGGCGAGCGGCGCGCGGTCGGTCTGGATATCGAACTGCGGCTGCGCAGCCTTCGACTCCTCCGGATCATCATCGGTCGGACCAAGGACGATCGTTTCCATTGGTGCCGGCGCGCTCTTCTTCACCGCTTCGTCCTGACCGCTTTCTTTTTGCGCAACCGGTTCACGATCATTGACGAGCCACCGCCACGTCTGCGGATTCTTCGCATGGCTGTAGATCATGCCGAGGATCAACAGGCAGCAGATCATACTTCCGACGCGGAACATTGCACCGCCGGGAAAGTAGTTCGCGGCCGGACCGCGCAAGTGTCGAGCGTGAGGGCGGCGATTCATCATTGCCTCACTTTCCCGGCGGAGTCTCGGGCAGCTCTTCAAAGCTGATCTTCCGGAGCCGCTCGCCGTCAGGCATCTTCTGACGCGTACAAACGTCGACGACTTTCATCAATTCCTCGTAGCGAAGTCCCGGGGCAACCCGGATGAGCACCTGTTCGTACGCCGTCGTGCGGAGTTCGAAGACACTGCGGAGCCGTGAATCGAGCAGGGCCAGATTTGCGGCATCGGCCGGTCCTTGAAACACGGGAGCGAGAGCGACACGCACCGACGAAATGGAGCCGCTCCCGTCCGCAAGGAGGCGGATTTCAAGCGACTTGTCGGCCGAGATCGCACGTTCTCCCTCTCCCTCCTGCGCCTTCACATCAATGTTGGTCACGGCGACCGGCGGCGGAAGATGGAGCAGAAGCTGCCCTTCGATCGGCGATGGACGAAACGTAAGAATGAAAAACGCGAGGAGCTGGAACGCCATATCGAGCATCGAAGCGAGGTTCAGCTCGACGTCCCCCTGTTGCCTGCGGTGGCGACGGCGCATCGTTACCCCCCCTCCATCTTGTTCACCGCTTTCAGCGCGAACTTCCGGTAACCATGCTTCTGGCACGTTTCAATTATGTCGTGCAGCATCTTGAAGGGAGTCGACTTGTCGGCGCGAATGACGACCGTCGTCGGCAGTTCATCCCCTTGTTTGAAATTCTTGTTCTTCACCTGAATCCGGTCAATTTCGAGGCGTGCTTCAGAGGCGATGAACGATTCCACATCCTGAATGTGGCCGTAAACCTTGAGCCGCCCTTCACCATCGATATTGAGGACCAGCAGGCTATCCTGTCCCTTGGTATCGATGGGGCGAGCCGAACCGAGAACCGGAAGCTGCAGCGTCAGGTCGGCCTCCGCTCCTTTGAAGTTGATGACCAGCATG
>JBFWWA010000552.1:0-3797 GCA_050246455.1 Planctomycetaceae bacterium | reverse complement strand
CGAATAGACTGCGGACAACGACAATATAGGTACCAGGAGAGATTGGAGCTGCCGACGACTGAAGAAATTAACAGCAAGGTTCGAGAAACGCTGGTCGACGCCCTGGGTGTCGATGAGGACGAGTGTACTCCGGAGGCAACGCTCGTCGGCGACCTCGGCGCCGAATCGATCGACTTCCTCGACATCGTTTTCCGCCTCGAGAAGAACTTCAACATCAAGATTCCGCGCGGTGAACTCTTCCCGGAAAACCTCGCATCGGCCGACGCCGGCTTCATGAAGGACGGCATGGTGACGCAGGCGGGCCTCGACGAGCTCCGCAAGAAGATGCCGCACGCCGACATCGACAAGCTCGCCAAGGATCCGAAGGTCGAGAACATTCAGGACCTGTTCACGGTCAACATGATTGTCAAGTTCCTTGAGTCGAAGCTGGCTTAGTTCGACTTCCGTACGATGACGCCCCCTTCGCCGGCAGCTCACGGCAAGGGGTGGGGCCGCGTCCGCCGTGCGTTTCGCCGCCGGCAGAAACGCCGTACAGCGAAAGGGCACTCTCTCACATGCGCTGGGTCTGGGTCGATCGGATTCTCGAAATCGAGCGCGGCGCCTACGTCAAAACGCTCAAGAACATCTCGCTGGCCGAAGAGCAATTGCACGATCATCACCCGCACTTCGCGGTGATGCCCGGCTCACTGATTCTTGAGGGAATGGCGCAAACGGGCGGCCTTCTGCTCGGTTCGGTCAACGACTTCAAGAAAACCGTCGTCCTCGCCAAGGTGCCGAAGATCACCTTTCACAGCTGGGCCGTTCCGGGCGACCAGATCATCTACGAGGGGAAACTGACGAACGTCCGTCCTGAAGGGGGTTCGGTCGATCTCACGGCCACGATCGGCGACCGCCGCCTCGCGGAGGCGGAGATCGTTTTTTCGCATCTGGATGACGGGCTGGGACCCGCCTGCGGCGACAACGGCAAGGCATTTTGCTTCAACATCAAGACTCTGTACGCCCTGGAAATTGCACGGACCGGTGTGCGGAGAAACGACCCCGTCCCCCCCGGAATTCCTCTTTTGGGGCCTGAATACCTGCAGGATCAGATGGAAGGGCTCTTGAGTTACGGCCACTGAACGCATGAATTACGGTCTGGCGGCGTTCAAAGCACTAAGCTTCTCAATTCCAACCGGTTCCTGCTAAATTAGAGCAGTTCTGCAAATCAGACGGGCATGGCTGGTCTGCGGCGCGGCACTTCGGGCTGGGTAACCCTCAGCCGCGCCGGTCCGATCGATTCCCACCGCGAGAAATACAGATGAGACGACGGGTCGTAGTCACCGGGATGGGTTGCATCACGCCCATCGGCAATGACGTCGAGACGATGTGGAAGTCGCTGACCGAGGGGAAGAGCGGCGTCGGCAACATCACGCACTTTGACGCCTCGAACTTCCCGACACGCTTCGCCGCGGAAGTCCAGAACTTCGATTTGTCGAAGTACATTCCGGAACCGGAACGGTTCGAGTTCGCCGGCCGCAACATCCGCTTTGCGATTGCAGCGGCTCAGCAGGCGGTGCAGGACTCCGGTGTTCTCGACAGCTCACTCAACCCGGCTGAATTCGGCGTGTACCTCGGAGCGGGCGAAGGGCAGCAGGACTTCGTCCTGTTCATGAATCTTGTGGCCCGCGCGCAGCGCGACGGCGAGCTCGATCTCGAGAAGTTCGCCCGTACAGGCGTTGAGCTGATGAACGCCCGGGCCGAGCTCGAACAGGAGCCGAACATGCCGTCGGGGCACCTGGCGAGCCTGTTCAACGCCCAGGGACCGAATCTCAACTGTCTGACCGCCTGCGCGGCATCGAGCCAGGCGATCGGCGAAGCGACGGAGATTATTCGCCGCGGCGACGCCGAGGTGATGCTCTCGGGTGGGGCACACAGCATGATTCACCCCTTCGGCGTCACCGGGTTCAACCTGCTGACGGCGCTCTCGACGCATAACGAGAATCCGCAGAAGGCGTCACGGCCGTTCGATAAAGACCGCGACGGATTCGTGCTTGGCGAGGGAGCCGGCATGGTGATTCTCGAAGAGCTTTCGCGCGCGAAGGCCCGCGGTGCGAAAATCTACGGGGAGATCGTCGGATACGGTTCGAGCGCTGATGCGTACCGCATCACCGACATTCATCCGCAGGGACGGGGTGCGACATCCTGCATGAAGATGGCGCTCCGCGATGCGGAAGTGAATTCCGACGGAGTCGATTACGTGAACGCGCACGGCACGAGCACCGAAGTCAACGACCGCGTCGAGACGATGGCGATCCGCCAGGCGCTCGAAGAACACTGCCGGAAGACGCCGGTCTCGAGCATCAAGAGCATGATGGGGCACCTCATTGCCGCGGCCGGAAGCGTGGAAGCGATCACCTGCCTGCTGACGATTCAGAACGGCGTGATTCCTCCGACCATCAACTACGAGACTCCTGATCCCGAGTGCGATCTCGACTATGTTCCCAACCAGGCGCGCGAGGCGCGCGTTCGCCGCGCGCTGTCGAACAGTTTCGGATTCGGCGGGCAGAACATTTCGCTCGTATTCGCGGAATACAAGGGATAAGCCGTCGTCGCGGTTCCGCACCGCGGCGCTTCAGCGGGTACGAAACCCGCTTCCAATGATCGATTCCTCTTACCAGCCGACGACGTTGACGCGGAGTATGTGGTGACCCCGATCGTCATAGCGATTCTCCTCGTTGCTGTGGCGATCCTCACTTTCGTCGAGATCTTCTGCATCTCGAAGATTGTGCCGATCTTCGAGCACCGTCCCGCCTTCGGCGTTGAGCCGTCTCCTCCCGATCCCGACGCGGAGCCGGTCTCGTTTGCGACGACGAACGGCCTGATGCTGCGCGGGGCACTGCATCGAACTCCGCATCCGACGGCGCGCGGGCTCGTGATCTTCTGTCCCGAGATGGGTGGCAATCACTGGTCGGCGCTCGCGTACGCCGCGGCGCTGATCGACGCGGGATTCCACATTCTTGCGTTCGACTTCCGAAACCAGGGGGAGAGCGACCGGTCGAAAACCTACGATCCGCTCCACTGGTTGAGCGATTTTGAAGTGGCTGACGTCAATTCCGCCATCGCCTACGCGCGGCAACGTCCCGACCTGCGGGATCTTCCGATGGGGTTGCTCGGCATCAGCCGCGGCGGATGCGCTGCACTGGCCGGGGCGGCCGCCAACAAGGATATCCAGGTCGTAGTCTGTGAAGGGGTCGCCACGACGCGGAGCATGCTGCTGCACTACACGCTTCGCTGGGCGACGCTCTACGTTTCGCACATGTTCATGTTCCTGCTGCCGGTCTGGCATCTGAAGATCACACTCGAAATCTCCCGAGTGATCAGCCAGATCCGCCGCCGCTGCTACTTCACGGTGCTCGAACGGACGCTGCCGAAACTCCGCGACCGGCGCGTCCTCGTCATTGCCGACGGCCGCGACTCTTACATCCCGAGCGAAGTGACGGCGCTCATCCCGAAGTTCATCGGCGGGACGAACGCGGAGCTCTGGATTGTTCCGAATGCGCGCCACAACGGTGCGAATCTCGCCGACCCGGAAGGCTACTCACGCCGGCTCATCGAGTACTTCTCGGAAATGTCGGTCCGCACGCCGTCGACCGCGAGCTGATCAGGCTCGATGCCTTCTGCGGCAATCAACGTAATTGCCAGAGACCGGACGGGTCGTTTGATTAGCGTCGCTCTTTCAACTCGAAGCGTTCCGGAGGAACTCCGCGCGCTATTAAGCGGGACTTTAGCTCGTTTAGGGTCTTCGCACTTTTTGACAT
>JBFWWA010000551.1:0-3814 GCA_050246455.1 Planctomycetaceae bacterium | reverse complement strand
GTTCGAGAATCGCGCTGCTTCGATCGAGCTCGAGCAGTTCTTCGTCGACGCTGTCGCCAGGCATCGCGCCAGCCGCCGTTTCCCGATGCCGGAACAGGGAGCCGCGTGATGCCGGGCTATGCGAGTCGTGAATATGCCGGTTCGTTCTCCGAGATCGCCGTGCCGCGCGCACTCCCTCACTGCGGAGGCTGGGTGCTCGAGCGCGAAATCGGCGGTGGCGATGCGCGCGACGCCATCGGCTGCTATCCGCTGTTTCAATGTGAAAAGCCGTCGCGCCTGGGGGACGATCTGGCCCGGCTGGGGGACGAACTTGTAACCCTTTCAATTGTTCCCGACCCGTTCGCAGATTTCGATATCAACGATCTGAAGGAATGGTTTCCGGACGTCTGCCGACCGTTCAAGCAGCACTACGTCGTCGATTTTTCGAGGAACTGGGAAGAGTCGATTTCCAGCCACCATCGCCGCAAGGTGCGCGTCGGCTCGCGTGAGGTTCAGGTCGTGCGTGCGGAGAATCCCGCGGATGTTCTCGACGACTGGTGCGCGCTCTATCGGCAACTGATCAACCGGCACTCGATCCGCGGCATCTCAAGGTTCTCGCGCGCATCGTTCGAAGCGCAGCTCAATGTGCCGGGGATCGTCGCCTTTCAGGCGAAGCAGGGAAGCGAGACAGTCGGCTCGCTGCTCTGGTATTTCCATGGTGACGTCGCGTACTACCATCTCGGCGCGTTCAGCCCGTCGGGCTACGCTCTGGGGGCGTCGCATGTCCTGTTTCACGAATCGCTTGCCTACTTCGCGTGGCGGCGGGCGCGGTTCGCAGCACTCGGCTCAGCGGCCGGCCTGGAAGCGAACGAGGATGACGGACTCGCCCGGTTCAAACAGGGCTGGGCCAATGCGTCACGGACCGCCTGGTTCTGCGGCCGCGTGCTCAACCGGCCGGCTTATCAGCAAATGGTGGCCGAATCGGGAAGTGACGTTGGCTATTTTCCGTCGTACCGGTTCGCGAACGACGGTCAGCGGGCCGGGACGCGGCAGATTGTCGAACCCTCTGTTCCGGCACCCCACTTTCGATCACGCGCCGTCAAAGCCGAACTGCGCAGTTCCATTCCCATACACGAATAACGGTGCGAGTGAACGGTGCGAGAATGCCCGGTGCGAAGTATCACGACATCGTCGCTCACTATGAGTCCTGCTTCGCGCGGCACGGGGACAATTGCCGGGGAGTCGACTGGCCGAATCCCACCGATGCCGAAGTCCGTTACCGCGTGATGCTCGAGGTCATTCGGGAACAGGAAGGGGTGCCGGTGCGCCTGCTCGACTTCGGCTGCGGTCTGGCGCACTTCTACGAATTCCTGCTGCGAACAGGACGCGCGGAAATTGAGTACGCCGGCCTCGACTTGTCGCCGGATTTCGTGGCCGCATGCCGCAGCAAGTATCCGGGGGTCAGCTTTCTCTGCGCCGACGTTCTCGAGTCGAAGACGCTGGTTGAGAGCTATGACTACATCGTCCTCAACGGAGTGCTGACCGAGAAGATCTCACTCTCGTATGCGGACATGTGGAGCTACGCGCAACAATTGCTCCTGCGGTTGTTCGACAGGGCCGAAAAGGGAATTGCGTTCAACGTGATGTCGAAACAGGTCGACTGGGAGCGCAGCGACTTGTTTCACCTTCCGCTGGGCGATCTTGCACGGTTTCTGACCTCAGAGCTCAGTCGCAATTTCGTGATCCGGAACGACTACGGACTTTACGAATACACGGCGTACGTTTACCGCTGAAACCCGGAGACGCGATATGGCGAAAGTCGTGATCTTCGGCCTGCGAGACTTCGCATCGCTCGCGCATTTCTACCTTGAGCACGACAGCCCTCACGAGGTTGTCGCATTCACGGTCGATCGCGAGTTCCTCCCTGCAGAGCGAACCTTCGAGGGTCTTCCGGTCATTCCCTTTGACGAGATTTCCTCACACTTTCCTCCGGCAGGCTTCGCTGCTTTTGCACCTCTCTCGCATCGCGAGATGAATCATCAGCGGCGGCATGTTTACGAACGGTTCCGTTCGCTGGGGTATTCGCTCGTCAGCTACGTCAGCAGCCGGGCGACGACCTTTCCCGGGACGCCCATCGGCGACAACTGCTTCATTCTCGAAGACAACACCATCCAGCCGTTTGTGTCGATCGGTCACAACGTCGTGCTCTGGAGCGGAAACCACATCGGGCATCACAGCTCGATCGGCGACCATGTCTTCGTCACCTCCCACGTCGTCATTTCCGGGCATTGCACGGTCGAGCCGCATTGCTTCTTCGGTGTCAACGCGACAATTCGGGATGGACTCAGAATTGCGGAGGGAACGCTTGTCGGAATGGGAGCCGTAGTGACACGCGAGACGCTCCCCTGGTCGGTGTTCAAGGGAACGCCGGCGCGGCCGGCCGAAATTTCCAGCCGCGACGTCGATTTCTAGGTTCCGAGGAGTGCCGCACGTGCCGACAATCGACACTGAGAGCTACCGGGAAAGAGGCTACCTCCGTCTCCGCAACTTTGTCGACCGGAGTGCGATCGACGAGATTCGGAACGATGCGCGACGCGTGTTCGAGTTTCAGATGCAGGCTCGGGGTATCTCCGCCCGAGCCGATGCCGAGGCTACGGAATCCGAGTTCGAACAGGAGCTCTTCGAATTCTTCCGCCGGGATGTGGCGGGATTCGCGAATTGCGGCAAGCAGATTCAACATCTGATTTCGCTGCATCGTCTCTCGCTCGATGCCCGAATCCAGAATGTGTTACGAGATCTGGGACTCCAGTTTCCGAACATCTCGACTCGGCCGGTGATGTTCTTCAACAGCCGGCATCTCGCGACGAAAGAAGTTTACTGGCGCGTCTTCGCCCATCAGGACTGGCGGAGCATGCAGGGTTCGCTCAACGCGGTGGTCGTCTGGCTTCCTCTCGGAAACATCGATCGAAACCTCGGCGCGCTCGAGATCGTCCCGGGAAGTCATCGGCTGGGGCTTGTCACCACCGAAATCATCGAGCGATTCGGAAAGGTTGACGGCTTTCAGGAGACCGATTTCGAAGCAGTGGAAGTCGAGAAGGGGGATGCACTCTTCTTCTCGGCTTTTCTCGTTCACCGCTCCGGAACGAACAGCACGGAAGCGATTCGCTGGTCGTGCCACTTCCGTTACAACGATCTTGCGGAGTCGACGTTCATCAGTCGCGGCTATCCGCATCCGTATCTCTATCAGCCGGTCGAGGAATTGCTCACTCCCGGCTTTCCCGCACGAGAGGAAGTGGAAAGAATCTTCGCGGCGGATCGCGATCCCGGGAAGATGCCGCGCCGGATGAATCCGCTTCGACTCTCGAGCGTTCAAGAGTGCCGGGAATGATGACCGAATCCACGGCGATTGACCTGCGCGGCATCTCGATGACGCTCGTCTGTTACACGAGGGCGCTCCGGCTCTGCGCACGGATGAATCGGGAGACGGAAGTTCTCGATTTCATTGATGCCATTCCGCGCGGATCCGTCCTGTACGACCTCGGCTCCTGTGAGGGGCGGTTTGCGATCTACGCCGCAAGCCGCGGCATCCGAGTGTTCGCTTTCGAACCGGAAGAACAGAATTTCTCGGCGCTCACGGAGAATCTCGCGCTCAATCCGCAGGCACGGGAGTTTCTCCGGCCGTTTCGCTGTGCGGTCGGAAGACGGACCGAATCGGCGCTGCTTCGAATCGGGCAACCCTGGGCTGGCGGACATCAGCGCGTGCTGGCGGCCGGTTCGGGCCGATTCGACCTCGCGTTTCCGGAAGTCTCTACGCAGACGGTCGACGTCGTCGCAC
>JBFWWA010000550.1:0-3830 GCA_050246455.1 Planctomycetaceae bacterium | reverse complement strand
TTCAGTATGACTCCCGCGCGGTTACTCGGATTGATAGTGGCGGGCCAAGGCTGCCTGCCGTGAGTTTCCGTCAATTTTTTCTAGCCGCGCTCGGCGAGAAAACAACTCGACTGAAAAATCGTGGAGAAAGTACGGATGGTTCAGACTGCCTCTGTCAGTGAAGTTTATCGCTTGTTGCCGTCGGCGGAGATGCCCTCGTATACCTACGTTCCGGGATCCGATACGCCGCATCCGATCCGCGATCCGCGCGGTCACAGCTACGCTCGCAAAGGCCGCTCGTCGAAGCCGCTCGTCGCCGAACTGTGGGCCGAGAACCGCACTTATCTCCTCGCGATCGACTATTTCAATCACGGCTACTATTGGGAAGCGCACGAGGAATGGGAGCGCCTGTGGCGTGTTTCCGGTCCCGATACGACCGTCGGCCGTTATCTCAAAGGGCTGATCAAGCTCTCCGCCGCGGGAGTTAAGGTCCGCGAGAACAGCATTCACGGGGTCCGTCGTCATGCCGCTTCCGCCGGCGAAGTCTTTGCCGACGTCGCTGCGGAAGCCGGAACCGACCGATACTGCGGTCTCCAGTTCACGATGCTGCAATTCGCCGCCGATCGTGCCGCGCAGTTGAACTACGGCAAGAATGTGACTGGGGGGAAGCCGACCCGCGTCTTCCCGTTCCTGCTGCAGCCGGAACCGACGCCGTTTGCGTAAGGCTGCGGACTGTTGTCGGGAGATCGAATTCGACTAAACCCCCGGTATTCCCGGGGGTTTTTTTCTGCGCGCTGCAGCCAGGCTTTGGGAACTCCTTTCCCCGGAATGGAATGTCGGACGATCGTTCCGAAACGCGCCAAACTCTTATTCCCCGCGTTTCGGTTTTTCGCTACAAATCGCACCTCGGATTGATGTTTCGCCGATTGCCTGCATCGCGAGCCATGGATGTCTTCGCGTACGACCTTTGCCATCACGGATGAACCGTCGCCTCGAGTCGTCATTTCCGGACTGGGAGTGATCAGCCCCATCGGCAATGCGGCTGGTGCATTCTGGGACGGGCTCGTCAGTGGGCGTTGTGGAATATCCGCATCCGACAAATTGCGGCACGATGACGGCACTGCCGTGTGTGTCGGGGCGGCACGCGACTTCCGCGGAGAGATCGAAGACTTTCCACCGCTCGAAGACGACATCCGCAAACGTCTCCGCAAAGCGCTCAAGGCGATGAATCGTGAGACGCAGATGGCTGTCGCCGCCGCCTGGCAGGCTCTCGTCGACAGCTCGCTTTCCTCCGCGGGATACGATCCGGAACGACTCGGCATTTCGTTCGGGGCCGGCTATGTCTCGATGCTGCCCGAAGATTTTCTCGCCGGCATTGAAGCGTGCCGCGATCAGCAGCAGCAGTTCGACATCGAACAGTGGGGGGCTGCCGGCATCCCGCAGGTGCCACCGCTCTGGCTTTTGACCTGCTTGCCGAACATGCCGGCCTGCCACTCCGCAATCTGCGCCGATTTCCGGGGACCGAACAACACCGTCACGCTCGGCGAAGCGGCGACGAACGTCGCGCTCGCGGAAGCGGCCAACTGGATTCGTGAAGGGGATGCCGACGCGGTCCTCGTTGGCGGCGTGGGAAATAATCTCGAACCGTACAGCTGGCTGCACAACGCGCTGGAATCGGAAGTCGCCGTCGGAGGAGATCCGTCGCACGTCTGCCGGCCTTTCGATCGAAATCGCACCGGGAGTGTCGTCGCGGAAGGGGCAGCGGCATTCATTCTCGAAGATTTTGACTCCGCCGTCCGTCGCGGCGCGCCGATCTACGGCGAAATCGTTGCGGCAGGTTCATCCTGCGTCGTCGATCGGCATCATGTCGCGCAGTGCGGCATGGCGCTCGAAAACGCAATGCGCGTCGCGTTACGCCAGGCGAGTCTCGATCCGAACGGGATCGGTCACATTCATGCTCACGGCCTCAGTTCGCCCAGCCTCGATCGCGAGGAGTCTCTCGCAATCTGCAACGTGCTGGGGGCCGCGGCCCGCACTGTTCCGGTTGTTGCTGCGAAGAGTCAGTTTGGAAACGCCGGAGCGGGATCGTCAGCGCTCGAAATGGCGGCAAGCCTGCTCGCGCTCAGAAACGGTTCGCTCTTCCCGATTCGAAACTGCGATGACCTCGATCCGGAGTGCGGCATTCGACCGGTCGTTACGAACGACGTCGCTGCCGGTTCGAGCTTTCTCAACGTCAGCGTTTCGCCGCAGGGTCAGGCAAGTTGCGTGCTCGTGACGAAAGCCGCGTAATGATGCTCCACGGAGGAATGTTGCGATGAGACGACGCGTGGTGGTCACCGGCCTGGGCTGCGTCACGCCGCTCGGCAGCACGCTCGATTCGTTCTGGTCGCATCTCACCGCGGGGCGTCCGGGCGTCGGGCGGATCACCATTTTCGATCCGGACCGCTATCCCGTGCAGATTGCGGCCGAAGTTCGCGACTGGAGCGTTGCTGAGGTCGGCCAGAACCCGACGGAATGGCAGCATTGCCCTCGACAGACACAGTTTGCGGTCGGTGCCGGACTCCTCGCGGCGCGTTCGTCCGGTTTGCCCGATGCGTACATCGACCCGCTCCGATTCGGAATTCATCTCGGATGCGGGGAAGCGTTCGAGGATTTTCCGAAATTCATGAGTTCGATCTGCGGCTCGTCCGAGGCGGGCGAATTCCGGCCGGCTCAGTTCGGCCGTACCGCGCTGCGCATTTTCAATCCGGAACTTGAACGCGAGTACGAACCGTATGCTCCGGCCGGCCATCTGGCAGGACTGCTCGACGCACAGGGGCCGAATATCAATTCCATCGCGGCGTGCGTTTCGAGCGCGCAGGCGATCGGGCAGTCGGCGCGGATGATTCGCCGCGGCGAAGCGGACGTGATGCTCGCCGGCGGGGCGCATAGCACAATCCATCCGTTCGGACTGACCGGCTTCCATCGACTCTCGGAGCTCAGCCAGCGGAACGATGCGCCGGAATCGGCCGTCCGTCCGTTTGACCGGGACCGGGACGGCTTCGTGATGGGTGAAGGAGCAGCGACGCTCGTTCTGGAAGAGCTCGAGCATGCACGACGCCGCGGCGCGTTCATCTGGGGGGAGTTGACCGGCTTCGGGTCCGCGCAGGATGCGTATCGCATTACCGATACGCATCCCGAAGGTCGCGGAACGATTGCAGCCATCGGCCGGGCGCTCGACGACGCCCGCGTACAGGGCGAGGAAATCAATTACATCAACGCCCACGGCACGGGGACGCAGCTCAACGACCGCGTCGAGACTCTCGCGCTCAAGCAGGCCTTCGGCCCGCAGGCGTATCGGATCCCGATCTCGAGCACGAAAAGCATGCTCGGCCATGCGACGACGGCTTGCGGAGCGATCGAGGCCGCCATTTCGGTGCTGGCGGTCCGTCACGGCGTGATTCCGCCGACGATCAACCACGACAATCCCGATCCCGATTGCGATCTCGATTACGTGCCGAACACGGCTCGCGAAGCGCCGCTCAAGCACGTCCTCAGCAACAGTATCGGATTCGGCGGGCAGAACGCGGCCCTCGTCATCTCCCGATTCGACGAGCGAACGCCGGGCCGCTCCTCCATTCGCCGCGCTGCTTGAAATCGATCATGAACCAGTCGCTCCTTTGTGCGAAAATTCATACTGCCATGCCGCTCCGCGCGGTGCTATCGGTGAGCGTCGTCGGCGTCGTCCTGATGGGACAGAGCATTGCGGCGCTGCATCTGGCGCGGGGGATGCATGTCACAATCGCCGACAGTTCCGAAGCAGCTGCGACCGCCGGGGTCGAGTCGATCCTGAATCGAACCGAGCATTTTGC
>JBFWWA010000549.1:0-3832 GCA_050246455.1 Planctomycetaceae bacterium | reverse complement strand
TACCTGGATTACCTGGAAGCAGGAACAGGAGATCGACCCGATCCGTCTGCGTCCTCATCCGTACGAGTTCGACCTCTACTACAACTGCTGAACGGTTTTTCGTTTCGACGCGATGCCCTCCGGTCGTCTCCAATGATTTGGGGAGACGGCCGGTGGGCTTTTTGTTGGAGGAGGGGTCAGGCAGACCCAAGCCGACGACTTGTCGTCGGACCGAGTTTTTCCGGGAGCCCGTGGTCAATGACCGGTTGCCCATCCCCCTCCATGACATTCCGAGCGCCGGAAACTATGATGGCGCACAGTTGGGCCGGATTCCGGTGCGGTCTGAATTGAAAGAGTCGCTCGTATCCTTTCACTGACGGTTTCTCATGTCGACGATCACCTATAAAGACGCGGGCGTGGATCTGGACCTGTACGAAGATGCCATGGCGCGGCTCCCCGCGCTCATGCGGAAAACACACACGCCGCGCGTTCTCGACCTCGAAGGAGGGTTCGCAGGACTGTTTCGTCTCGAAGATCGCGACGGTAAACCGCCGAAGAAGTATCGCGATCCGGTCCTCGTATCGGGAACCGACGGGGTGGGGACGAAGCTCAAAGTCGCGATGCTCGCGAAGAAGTTTACGACCGTCGGCATCGATCTCGTGGCGATGTGCGTGAACGACTGCCTCTGCCTCGGCGCCGAGCCACTGTTCTTTCTCGATTACCTGGCGCTCGGCAAGGACGACCCGCAGCTTGTGGCGGATCTCGTGGCGGGTGTTTCCGAAGGTTGCGTCCAGGCCGGAGCGGCCTTGCTCGGCGGAGAGACTGCGATCATGCCGGACATCTATGCACCTGGAGAATTCGACATGGCGGGATTCTGCGTCGGCGTCGTCGACCGCAACCGATTGATCGACGGCAAGGCAATTCAGCCGGGCGACGCCGTCATCGGCCTGGCATCCAGCGGCCTGCACTCGAACGGGTACAGCCTGATCCGCAAAGCGGTCTTCGAGCGCGGAGGGCTGAGCATCGATTCCGTGATTGCGGAGTTGAATACTTCCGTCGCAGACGCACTGCTCGAGCCGACACGCATTTACGCAAAGGCGGTGGGGAGCGTGCTCGACCTGGGTCGTGGTAAACCCGCGGTACACGGCATGGCCCACATCACCGGCGGTGGTCTTGCCGATAATCTCGAGCGAATCCTCCCCGAAGGGTGCCGCGTTTCAATTAGCCGGAAGAAATGGGAGCCGAACCCGGTTTACGAGTGGCTCAAGGGGCTGGGCCAGATCGCATGGGACGAGATGTTCCGCGTGTTCAACATGGGAATCGGCTTTGTCATGGTGGTTGCCCCGCGTCAGGCGAACGCGATCTGCGAGAAGATTGAATCGCATGGCATTAAAACCGTAAAACTCGGCAAAGTTTCTGAGGGAGACCGCGGGGTCGAGCTTCGCTGATCGACTTTGACGTCGGATGATTCCCTCCAACAGCGGGTGCTCAACTGCGCACCCGTTGCGGCTCGGAGCGCGTCTTTCTCGCGGCCGTCTGGTTCACCGACAACGCATCAAAACTCAGCAACCTGAAATTCACCTGAACAACGGAATATCGCTGTTGTCTTTCGGATTTGCTTGCCGGATAGTGTAGCCGTTGTGTAAGGGTCTCGGTCCGATACGTAACGGCGAGACGCGAGTTCTCGAACGAGATGAGAAGTCTCGAGGAGTATGCAATGAAATCTAGAGGCTTGTGGGTTGCGTCGCTGGCAGTGGCGCTGGTCGCCGTGTCGAGCGTCGAAGGTTTTGCACAGGGTCGCGGCGGGCGCGGGTTCGGACGCAGCACGACGCCGCTCAGCATCGTGTCCAATGATGCGGTTCAGAAGGAACTGGGGCTCAATGAAGAGCAGGCGAAGAAGATCACCGCTCTCAATGAGGAACTGAACGACGAGCGCGGCAAGATGTTCGCTGAATTACAGGCGAGCACCGAAGATCTGAAGTCGCTCCCGGAGAATGAACAGCGCGAAAAGCGGATGGCGGCCATGTTGGAGTCGAATAAGAAGCTGAACGACAAGTTCACTCCGCGGCTCAAGGAAATCCTCGATGCGAAGCAGCAAGACCGTCTGAAGCAGATCTCTTGGCAGGCCGCCGGCACGGCCGCGTATTCTGATCCGGAAGTGGTCAAGGCTCTCGGAATCTCGCAGGAGCAGCAGGACAAACTCGCTGCGATCAGCAAGGAACGCGACGAGAAGGCACGAGCTGCGTTCCGTGACGGGGGCGGAGGCGGATTTGAAGGACTCGCGAAAATGCGGGAAGAGTACGACAAGAAAATCGCCGAAGTTCTGAGCAAGGAACAGCAGGACAAGTTCACCGAGCTCAAAGGTAAGGAATTCGACGTCGCGCAGCTTCGCCCGGCGGGACGACGGGGCGATCGTGGAGATGGGGGCGGACGCCGCCGACGCGCGGGTGCTGAAGGTTCTTCCGAGAAGAAGAGCGAATAGCCCGCCGGTTAGAACACACCGCGGAGTTCGACTCTGCAGATTCTTGAATCGAGAACGGCCCGGACGAGCTTTCGTCCGGGCCGTTTTTTCTTTTGCGGTTGTCCGCCCTCAGAGTAAGCCCTACTCGATGAATTTGTAGTAAAGGCCCATGTAATACGGAAGAAGGTACGCTGCGCCGTCGGCCATCTCCGTCCCCCGGCCGTCCTCGTCGAGTGTCCACGGGCTGTGGTTCCAATGTTCGATGAAACGCTCGTCGATCGGGATGACGCGACCGTTGTGGAGATGCCCGCGTTTCCCCCCTCGGGCGAAGAAGGCAAAGCCGGACAGCGGCTTCACGTCAATGCGGTGACTGTTCTTGAAGCCCCAGCGGACGCGATCAGTCGGGAACCGCACCAGTGTGTCGGCAGCATCATCGAGACAAGACTGCGGCACGAGCGTGAATCGAGTCTTGTTATCGGAAAGCGCTGCATAGATGTAGTTGAAAAGCGGGCAAAGCTCCGGCTCTTCGAGCGCCCAATAGCCTCGAAGCGACATTGCATAAATGCGACGAAGCTGCGGATCTGTCTCGTACTTGTTGAGATGGTAATAGCACATGAATGCCATTTCGTCATCCGACTGATTTCCGGTGGCCGGTCCGTTCTGCACTTTCGGGTACGCGGCATTGCTCGCATAGTGATGATCTTTGACGAGGCTGTCGTAGGCCTTCTTGTACTTTTCATCGCCGCAAACGTGGTGCGCGACTTTGATGTAAGACAGAACGCTCAGCGAGTTCAACCCGCGCTGTGCCGTCCAAAACGGACCATTGAGATACTCCGGTCCGAAGATTCCCCAGCGCGTCACTTTGCCGTCGTGGTCGACGAGACAGTAATTGTGCTTAATGAGGTGATCAGTCACACGGGCGGTCACTTCGCGGACACGCGCCTTTTCCGCTTCGGATTCGGCAACGAGATCGTAGTACAACCCATAAAGAAAATAGTGGCCGTCGAGTTCGTCAGAGCTGGTATCCGTCTTCCAGTACCATTTGCCGTCGGCGCTTGTCGGCCAGCGAGGCACAATCACCTTCCAGAGCGGATCGCTGAGCTTCTGCAGATAATCACGCTCGGCTGAATAGCTTTCCTGCTTGTTCGGGTTGTGTCCGCTGGTCGGCAAGATGGTGCGTGCGGGAAAACCGTGGGGTGCGGGATGGGATCCCCCCTGTGTAACTTCGCTCAGAAAAGCAACCGCTTCAAACGCTTTGGTGGCCCGTTCCTTGGCCTTCGGGTCTTTCGTTGCAGCATAGGCGAAGCACTCACCCGCTCCGTACATCGAAGTCCAGAGCCCGTCATTGTCGCTGTCATGCTGAGAGGTTTTGCTCGTGTCGCCGGGCGCATT
>JBFWWA010000548.1:0-3841 GCA_050246455.1 Planctomycetaceae bacterium | reverse complement strand
ATTTCGGCGGATCAGCGGCGCCGGCACGGACGCCTGCGGCAATGAGTGTGATCGCACATCCGGCCAACATCCATTTTCGCGGGTTCTTCATCGGTTCGGCTCCTCTCGGAATTCTTTCCGGATTCGGGTGAAATGCAGCGAAAACGTTCCAGTCGCGAATTGAACAGCTCTTCGGCCGCGGGCGAACGGTTCGAGTCTGCTACCGTTGCCGACGTGACTCAATTCCGCCGCCGCGTTGCGGAGCGGTTCGGCGGTCCTGACGGGATGCACGAGGATCCTTGAACAGCACGCCCGAAACCCAGGAACGCAGCTGATCGTCGGTGTGTGCTTCGACCGCTTCTCGATGAAACTGCAGGTCGAGGTCTTCGAAATCGGATGCGGAATGGTACCGAACGTTCCAGGCATCCGTCGGAGGATGCGATGCCAGCATCTGCACAACGGAGCGGACCGCCGCAGCGAGCTCTGCGCCGTCGACGGAGTGATCCGTTCGGTTCCAGTGATTCGAGTCGCGCCGGTAAATCAACGCCCCGGTCGGCTCTCCGTTCGGAACCATGACCCGCACGCGAATATGGCAGGAGCCCTCGCGAAGCAGGTCGGCGCACTTTGTCGAAATCCACTCTCGGGCGGCATCGACCAGAAAAGTTTCCGATGACGAGCTCATGCTGTGTCCTTTAGTGTTCAACGTGATGGAGATGATGTTTTCGGCGCGACGCACGGCGTTGATCGACAGACGCATGCAGTGCAAGAATCCAGGCTAAGGCGTTGCTAGGCTGCTGGGAGACTCATCTTCGAGTAGCTGTCCGATCTGCACGAATTCCTCGGAAAGAAGCTGCAGGATATCGTCGAGAGTCACCAGGCCGACCAGACATCCGGCGTTGTCGACGACCGGGAGCCGTCGGAACGATCCGCGTCGCATCAACCGGAGCGATTCCTCGAGCGGCGTGTCTTCCCGGGTCGTTACCGGGCTTCGCGTCATGACATCGCGCACGCACGTTCGTCCGGGATCCCGCGCTTGACCGACGACGCGAATGGCCAGGTCGCGATCGGTCACAATTCCGATCGGCTTTCGCGCGAAATCCTGAACGACAATGGCACCCACTTTCCGCGAGTGCATCCGCTGTGCAACGGCTTGAACGCTGTCGGTCGGTGCCGCAATGTCGATTTCGCGAACACAGATACGTCCGGTGGTCATCTGAGCGCTCCTTTTCCAGCAAGCCTTTGAATGGGATGTCACTCCCGCATCCCGCCACTTGCGACAAAGAGTGACCGCACGTCGGCGGGGGTGAGACGCGGGCCCTTTAGCTTCATCAACCCTGCACTTTGATCTTGTGAGTTTTCGCCCCTTCCACTTTCGGCAGATGGATCGTCAGCACCCCCTCCTTGTAGTCCGCGACCACTTTGTGCTCGTTGACATGACAGGGAAGCGTCAGCGAGCGGCTGAATGATCCGCTCCGGCGTTCGACCCGATGGTACGTCTTTCCCTTTTCTTCCTTTGTTTCTTCTTTGTGTTCTCCGTGGATCTGCACCAGGTCGCCGCGCACATCCACGCTGATCTCGTCCGGTTTGAACCCGGGAGCATCGAGTTGGATTTCAAATGCGCCATTCGTTTCCGACAGGTCGAGTGCCGCGAACCTGTCTCCACTGAACCAACCCTCTTTGGAAGTAAAGCGGCTGAACACGTCGTTCAGTTCGTTTTTGAGCGTCTGCAGCGAATCGCTTTCGAAGAACGAGGGGAGGACGCCGCTGGAACGGGTCATCGATTTGTCGGTCATGATCTGCTCCTTCTTTCGAGATTTCTCAGATAGCGGCTGGAAGTCGATCTCTTCTGATGTGAAGGAAGGATCTTCCGGTTGATCGGTTCGATGCTCAGTATCCCTGAAGTCTGCAGCAGCGCCGGGCGAGGTAAGCGATTCGCTCGAGCTCATCACGATTCATGAAGTGCAGCTGGCGATGCTGCAATGCCGGAAGCGGGAGCTCCGAGTTGCGAATCACGGCGACGAGCGCCTCGTCGGAAAGAATCTGCATTTGAGCGAATGACAGGTCGGCAATCGCCGATTTGTCGATTTCGCTGTCGATGCAGGGGATCTGCGGGTTCTTCGTGGTCAGGGTCGTGAGGGTGCTCATTGCTCGTTTCCAATCCTTTCAGCGGGACTTCACGATCCAGCGACTGCCGGTCGACGACAATTGACCGTGAAGTCGTGTCGTTGTTTCCTGCCCGTGCAGGTTGTGTCAGGGTCTCCGGTCGTTCAAAAAAACAGGCCCGATCCCGACGATTGTCGAGACGGGCCAACATGACCTTGTCGAGCGCCAGCCATCAGCGATCGACGAACAAGTATTCCCGATGCGGCTACTGTCGAATCAGACAGTCACCGAATCTTTGCTGCGAACTTCCGCGGAGTCTTCGTGAACGGTGCTCCCCGGCTCTGCGTTCCGGACCGTGAGAACAGGGCAAGGAGCTTTTCGGACAACCCTCTCCGCCACACTTCCGAGGAGGATATGAGAGATTGCACCGCGCCCATACGTTCCCATGACGATGAGATCAATCTGCTGGTTTTTGGCGTATCGAACAATTTCCAGGAAGGGAACACCGGTGACTACGACTTTGATCACCTTCTGGCCCGAGTGCGATTCCGGGACAGAAATCGAATTCATCTTCGCATGGGCTTCCTTGCGGATATCTTCGATGACCTCGGGTGAGAACGCATAATAACCTTCAAAACCTCCCACGGTTTCCGGCAAAACGTTCAGCAGGTGAATCTCGGCATTGAACTTTGCGGCGAGTTCACAGCCGTAGCGAATGGCGCTTTCGCTTCCCTTGCTGAAATCGGTTGGAATCAGGATTTTTTTCATCGTGATCATGGGAGCCTCCCCCGTGGTCAAGCGGATGCGTTGTTGGCTTGGAACTGTTCCCATCGACGGCTGGAAAACAAAAAAGCCCTTCCGGAGATTCCCTCCGGAAAGGCTTTCATAACCTGTGAATCGGTCGCCGTTCATCAGCGACGCCTTTTAGAATACTTCCTGGCGATGATTGAGTCAAGAATAAGACGCACGGCAACGCGGTTTAGGAAAAACCCGAATTACGGCGTCTACCCGGCCGATTGTGACTATTTCAACCCGATGATCCGCCCCGCCTCATCAAGATCGATTTTCAGGGCGGCGGGATTCGCCGGGAGCCCGGGCATCGTGCGGATATCTCCGGCAATGGCATAGACGTAACCTGCGCCGGCAGCCAGTCGAACCTCGCGAATGGGAAGCCGAAAGCCGGCGGGGCGTCCGAGCCGCTTGGGATCATGCGATAACGAGTATTGAGTTTTTGCGATGCAGATCGGCAGGTTTCCGAATCCGTGCTGAGTGATGCTCGCCAGTTGAACGCGCGCCGTCGGTTCCAGTTCGATTCCGTCGGCGCCGTAAATCGAGGTAGCAATCGTATTCAGTTTTTCCTCGAGGGGGATATCGAGCGAATAGAGATACTGAAATCGGGACGGAGTTTGTGCGTTCTCGACGACGGCCTTCGCCAACTCGACCGTTCCTTCGCTTCCTCCGGCAAATGCCTCCGAAACGACTGCGTCCGCCGCGCCGAATTGACGGGCCAGCCGACAGACCAGCTCGAGTTCGCGCACACTGTCTTCAGGAAACCGGTTGACCGCGACGACACAGGGAACGCCGAATTTGCGAATGATGTCGAGGTGAGCCTGCAGGTTCGTTGCCCCCGCACTGATCGCCGGCAGGTTCTCCTCCGTCAATTCCTTCGGCAGCGGCTTTCCAGGCCGTACTTGAAACTGGCCGCTCTGAAGTTTGAGGGCCCTGACTGTGCAGACCAGCACTTCCACCGCCGGTTTCA
>JBFWWA010000547.1:0-3859 GCA_050246455.1 Planctomycetaceae bacterium | reverse complement strand
GTGAAGATGTCGGTGAGCGCCTGGCAGGGATGCAGCGTATCAGAGAGCCCGTTGATGACCGGGCAGGCCGCAAGATCTGCGTAGTCTTCGATCAACTGTTGCGAGAACGTCCGCATGACAATGGCATCGGTATACGAACCGAGCACGCGCGCGACGTCCGCCAGCGATTCCCGGCCGTGCAGGCCGGCGTCGGCGCTCGACATGAAGATGCTTCCGCCGCCGAGCTGGAGCATGGCGGCTTCAAAGCTGATGCGCGTGCGCAGCGAGGGCTTCTCGAAAATGAGCGCCAGCGTGTGCCCCTGAAGAATCGGGGGGCGCTCTCCTTTGGCGAGCCGTCCCTTCAGTTCGGCCGTGAGGTCGAGAATTTCCGCGACATTCGCGGGAGTAATATCGTAAAGCGACGTGAGATGTTGCATGGCCTTACGCACCTGCCATCTCTCGAAGGACGTCCGCAATGACGTCGCAGCCGAGGTCGACCTGTTCGGCGGTGATGTTGATCGCCGGGAGCAGTCGTAGAACGGTGTCGTGCGTCGCGTTGACGAGCACGCCTCTCTCCATGCACTTGCCGACCGCGGGTGTTGCGGGAATTGTGAGGTCGGCGCCGATCATCATGCCGCGGACCCGAACCTCGCGAATGATCGGCAGCTCCTCCTGCAGCTTTTCAAATCGTGCTTTGAACCGTTCCGACATCTGCGTGCAGTTTTCGAGCAGTCCCTCGTCTTCAATGGTCCTTACGGTGGCGACCCCCGCCGCCATGGCGAGCGGATTCCCGCCGAAGGTGCTCGCGTGCGTTCCGGGTCGCAAACTCGGAGCGATGTCATCCCGGGCGATCAGCGCGCCGCAGGCCACGCCGGCCGCCAGACCCTTTGCGAGCGTCATGATGTCCGGGGTGACGCCGGTCTGCTGATAGCCGAACCAGGTGCCGGTTCGACCCATGCCGGTCTGCACTTCGTCGAAGATCAGCAGCAGGCCGTTCTCGTCGGCAATGCTTCGCAGGCCGGCGAGGAATTCATTGCTCGCGATGTTCACTCCCCCTTCTCCCTGCACCGGCTCAATGAGAATTGCACAGGTCTGGGCATCGACCAGCGAGCGGACCGCTTCGAGGTCGTTCCACGGGGCGTATCGGAACCCGGCGACGAGCGGGCCGACTCCTTCGTGATACTTCGGCTGCGCCGTGGCTGTGAGGGCTCCGAGGGTTCGGCCATGGAACCCGTTCTCGAAGGTGATGATCTTGAACTTCCCTTCGCCGGCATGCAGCCGCGCGAGCTTGATCGCCCCTTCGATCGCCTCCGCACCGCTGTTGCAGAAGAAGGCCTTGCCGAAGCTCCGCGAGCAGATCGCCTCGGCGAATTCGCCTTGCGCTTCGGTGTACCAGGTGTTCGGCACATGGATCAGCTCGGCCGCCTGCTCCTGGATGGCCCGGACGACCTGCGGCGGGCAGTAGCCGAGGATGTTACAGCCCCATCCGGGAAAGAGGTCGAGGTACCGTTTCCCCTCGGCGTCCCACACGAACGAGCCTTCGCCGCGCACCAGGCCGATCGGATAGCGCCGATAGTTCGGAATGACGTACTCGTTAAAGAGTTCGATCGTCTGTTCGCTACTGAGCGGTGCGGCGGTTTTCACGGGCGGATCCTGTCGATTCCTGAAAAACATGGCATCACAAACGGATAAGCCAACTCGAACTCAAAAGAACATGGACACTCATGGGACGATTTCGGTTCCCACCCCTTTGTCGGAATAAATTTCGAGCAGGACCGAATGGGGCATTTCGGCGTCGACAATATGCACTTTTCCGACCCCAGCCGCAATTGCCTCGAGAGCCGCCTCCACCTTCGGAACCATCCCCGATTCAATGACGCCGGTGGCGATCAGTTCCCGGCAGCGCGACACCGTGATATGAGGTATGAGCGAACCGGGGTCCTTCCGGTCGAAGTAGATTCCCGGCACGTCGCTCAGGAAGACCAGCTTCTCCGCCCCGCACAACCGGGCGACGGCCGCCGCGGCGGTGTCGGCATTCACATTCAGCTTCCCCCCCTCCGCATCGAGCGCGATCGAGGGAAGGACCGGAATGGCCCCGTTGGCGGTCACTTCATCCAGCAACTTGCGGTCGATCCCGACGACGTGCCCGACTCGACCCAGGTCGATCGCAGTTCCATCTTGACCGGCGAGCGAAAGCTTCTCGCCGATCAGGCAGTTCCGGGTGGCGTAGCTGAGGCCGACCGCGCGCCCGCCCTGCCGTTCAATCTCTTCGACGAGCGAGGCGCAGATTTCCTCGGCCAGCACCTTCGCGGCGATCGAAAGGGTCGCTTCGTCGGTATACCTTCGCCCCTGCACGAACCGGGGTTCGATGCCGGCGGCGCTCATCGCCTGGTTGATCGCCTTCCCGCCGCCGTGGACGAGAATCGGCTTCATTCCGACCGTCGCCATGAAGACGACGTCAGTGAGAAAGCTCTGGACCGCCTCTTTTTCTTCAAGCGCGCTGCCGCCGAGCTTGATGACGACGTAGCGTCCGCGGAACCGGCGTATCCAGCCGAGGGCTTCGATCAGAACTTTGGCTTTTCGGATCGCTTCGTCCAACGCGAATTCTCCGGCCGAAACGGAAAAACCTCCATGTTAGACCCTGCGGCCACGGTGTCAATCGCCGGAGCTTTCTTTAAGGGAGAGTCCGCCGGGAAGCACGCATCGCGACGTCTCGCGAGGGTTTAGGGGCGGGCGGTTCGCTCTGTTCCGAACCATCGCGCCGACTGTTCGGACCGGGTTGCGCCGCGTCGTTGTCGCCGTCGCTACGCATGTTTCGCCGCACACCGCACTCTGCCGCTGTCTCTCATTCGCGCCATTTCGGCTGTGAAAATTCCCGCCGTTCCCCCGATATCAGCATGGCAAGAAACGCGGGCCTGAATTGCATCAAAGATACTCGGAGGTTGCCCCACTTGAGTCATTCGCACATGCCGGTCAAACACCTGCTGAAGCACCTGGAGAGCTATAGAAACAGACGGAATAACCGTGACATACGGCCCGCCTGGGTGACTCAGTTCGTGAATAACGCGGCGGAGTTGTTCGAGCCGATCGATGACGTCGGTCGTGTCGGCTTTGACTGCCAGGTGGCCGACGACTGCTGGGAAGTCGCGCTCTACCTGGGAAGCACGGAAATTGTCGGCGGGAAGGAAGACGGGCAGTTTCGATTCAGCGGGTTCGACTTTGACCTGCGGGCTCTGATCGGCCAGTTTCACGAGGTCGAGAACATTCAGCTGGCGACGTCGGACGACGGCGGCGATGACTCTCCGTCAGTCCTGCGCAGCAACGTCATGATTGAAGGTCGCATCGACGACAATCGGATTCGCGTTCGTGTGCACTCGATCCCCCCCGGGGACGTCGGCCCGGGACTTCGCAGGCACGTCGACGGCCGCTGCGACCCCGTGTGACGTCTATGGGTGGTGCCGAACAGAACGCACGACCCGACAGGAAAACTCGTTGTGTGGTCCGGCCGGAGACTTGGGACTCTGGAGCCGGATGGTACGGAAAAGCCCACGGGTTCGCGGCCCGTGGGCTTTCCTTTTGAATACTGCGTGCCAATCCCCCGAAATGCTCTCCGTGGGAATCCGCACCGTTGTGGCCGGTCTCCCGGCCGAGCCACGTCCCGCGACCGAAGGTCTCCAGAATCGTTGGAGAACGTGTGGAAGTCGCTACGGCACGTCCGCCGGTGCAATGCCTGCCTTCACGAGTTCGACATTCGCTTCGATCGATCCGACCAGGAGCCCACCCTTCTCCGGCGCGTCTGCAAGCGAACGGAAGCGGAGATAGTTTGCTCCTTCGGTGATCGACTTAGCTGCGTCAGGTCCTTCCACTTCCAGCCGTCGAT
>JBFWWA010000546.1:0-3872 GCA_050246455.1 Planctomycetaceae bacterium | reverse complement strand
CGAAGGTCCGAGCCTCAGCTATCGGCTCCGTCTTGAACTGATCGAGCGGGTCACCAGGCAGGTCAAAGGCCGCGTACCGATTCTTGTCGGTATCACCGACACCTCGTTTGCCGAATCGGTGAACCTCGCCGACTACGCGGCCGACCAGGGAGTGCAGGCGGTGGTGCTCGCCGCGCCGTATTACTTCCCGGCGCGGCAGCCGGAATTGATCGAATACGTGCAGAACATTTCGGCGGCCATCTCGCTGCCGATCTTCCTGTACAACATGCCGAGTCATACGAAGGTCGGGTTCGAAGTCGATACGGTGAAGCGTGCGCTCGACCTGCCGAACATCGTCGGTCTCAAAGACAGCTCCGGGCAGATGGTGTACTTCCACGAAATCCGGCAACTGGTGAAGGACCGACCGAACTTCTCGCTCCTCGTCGGACCGGAACAGCTTCTCGCGGAGTCGGTAATGCTCGGCGGCCACGGCGGCGTCGCCGGCGGCGCGAATCTCCTGCCGCGACTTTACGTCGATCTGTACGAAGCGGCGGCGAAAGGGGACCTTGCCCGCGTGCAGCAGCTGCACGACCGCGTGATGCACATCTCGGTCACGCTCTACACGGTCGGCAAATACGGTTCGGCGTTCATCAAGGGGCTCAAGTGCGCCCTCTCCTGTCTCGGCATCTGCAGCGACGTCCTGGCCGAGCCGTTCCAGCGCTTCCGGGATGAACAGCGACAGGAAGTCAAACGCCTGTTGACGGAGCTGAAGATCGACACTCCGGAAAAGGCGCTCGCGCGCACGTAGTTGCATCGGAACGCCCTCGCGGCGATCTTGAGTTCGTCGACTCTCGGAACGGGAAGCTTTCGGTGATGCTCCGCGCAGGGCGGGCATCACCTTCTCGCGATCGATGACGCGCGTCCCCGGTTTCGTCGCTCGGCGGCTATCGCTGGGCGACGGACGCAACCCCCGCAGATTCCGGCCCGGCTTCGACGGCGCGTCTGTGCATGGGGCGGGCCGACTGCGTTGCGTCCTGCGTTCCCATCAAGCTGCAGACGCTCGATCGTCCTTCGCCAAATTGGCCTCCGGCACGCGCGGAGGTATTTCGGCGCGCAGAGCCGCAAAAAACTGACTGGTCGACAGTGATCCGCATTTCCCTGCCCACCGGTTGACCTCCCGCGAGTCATGTATACAATAGTATACTATGTCCGCTTTGCGGCTGTTTGGCGAACAACTCGCTCGTTTTGAAAGGAACTCACATGTCTGTGTCGACGCTCGGCGCGATCATTGAGGAGTACCTGGCGGAAATTGGAATTGAGCCGGACCCGGCCAGCGAGGAACTCGCAACCGACGATCAGGATGGAGTGTTCTGCGAATCGCTCTCCGCGGCAGGTTGATCGTCGACTCGATTCGGCGAACTTCGAACCGGAGTGCGGTGAAGTGCCGTTCCGCCTCGAAGGGTCTCTCCTTCTCTTTCCCGTTTGCCATCGCTGTTTGGACGTGTATCATGAACCCCGGTCCGCGGCAGTCACGGGGAGACATGCATGTTCTCGATTCTCGGACGAGGAAGCGGGAAGCTTTGCGACGGCGTCACGCGCCGCGAAATGCTTCGGATCGGCGGGCTTTCGACGCTTGGTCTGTCGCTCCCCGCGCTGCTCCAGGCTCAGCAGACGGCACCGCCGCCGGGAGTCATCAACGACCCGACGTTCGGCCGCGCCAAGAACATCATTTACGTCTGGCTGCAGGGTGGCCCGCCGCAGCACGAGACGTTCGATCCGAAGCCCGACGCTCCGCTCGAAATCCGCGGCCCTTTCAATCCGATTCAGACGAACGTGCCGGGCATCGATTTCTGCGAACTGCTGCCGCGCACCGCACGCATCGCCGACAAGCTCGCAGTTGTTCGATCGCTGGCAACGAATACCGATCTGCACTGCGCCAGTGCGTATGAAGTTCTGACCGGATACCGATACCTGGGTCAGAACTCCCGAGTCATCGCCCCGACCGACTGGCCGTACTTCGGCTCGCTTCTCAAAATCCTGAAGCCGAGCGAGAAGCTGCCACCTCTCACGTCGGTCTGGATCCCCGAGATCATGAAGCTCAACGAGAACGTCACTCCCGCAGGTCAGACGGGGGGCTTTCTTGGCCGGCAGTGGGATCCCGATCGCTTCAACGGCGATCCCTCCAGGGCGGACTACAAGGTTGAAGGGTTGCGGATGCTCGACGTCCCGCCTCTCCGCCTGGAACGGCGTATCTCACTGCTGAAGCAGGTGAATGATCACTTTCAGGCGCTCGAGCGCGGACGGACGCCGGGCATCTTCAATCAGTTCCAGGAGCAGGCGTTCGATCTGCTCACAACCGGCCGCGTGCAGGAAGCGTTCGCCGTTCACAAAGAGCCGGATCAGGTGCGCGATCGTTACGGGCGAACGCAGTGGGGGCAATGCCTGCTTCTCGCACGCAGGCTCGTCGAAGTCGGTGTGCGGCTCGTGCACGTGAACTGGACGCGTGAGGCGGGGGATTCCGCGGTCGATAATCCGATGTGGGACACCCACGCACAGAATGCCGACCGCGTTGAAGACGTCTTGTGTCCGATGTTCGACGTCGGCTTCACCGCACTCATGGAAGATCTCGAGCAGCGCGGACTGCTGAGCGACACGCTCGTGATTGCCATCGGCGAATTCGGCCGCACGCCGAAGATCAACCGCGACGGCGGCCGCGATCACTGGGGGAATGTCTTCAGCTTCCTCATGGCCGGCGCCGGTATTCAAACCGCGCAGGTCTACGGCGCAAGCGACAAGAACGGCGGCTACCCCGCGAAGGACAAGATCACGACCGGCGACCTCACCGCGACCATTTTCCATTCACTCGGCGTGCATCACGAAGGGGTCTTCCTCGATGCGGAACGCCGCGAGCATCGGCTCACGATGGGAACGCCGATTCGCGCGCTGCTCGGCGGGGGAATGGCGACGGCCGATCGCGTTCCCGCCGGCGGTTCGCTCGCGCGCGTCGTTCCCTACGACGGCAGCCTGCTCCTGAACACCGACTTCTCCGCGAACGTCCCCCTTTATCCGACCGATCTCGGTTCCCGACCGAAAGGTTGGCGCGCGTCACCGCGCGTCGATGAAGTCAAGGACGATCGCTTCGGGGTTCGCCGCATCACGCCCGGTGACGATTCATCGAACTCGTTGAAGCCGCACATCGCAATCGGTTTCGGGCTGGCCGACGGCAGCCTGCCGCAGTCAATCGCGGCGGGAACGCAGGCTCTGCTCGCGCAGGAAATGCGCAACCCGCGCGCCGGCCGCTTCATCTTCAGCGTCGACGCGTGTGGACGGGGTTCGTCCGAGAAATTCTTCAAGGACGTCTTCCTGCGCGACTTTACCTGCCGTCTCGTCTTTTTCCGCTTCGCCGATATCGGCAAGGATCCGACCAAGCGGGAGGAGCTCGGCTCGATGCCGTTTGTGCCGAAGTTTGAGTCTGCTGCTGACGCAAAGCCGATGCGAATCGAATTCTCGCAACTTCTCGACAGTTCCAGCCCCGGCTCGAACTTCAGCATCGGCGCCGGGCTCGGCGTTGCGGTCGTTGTCGAGAAGAACCCGGGGGCGACGTTCGATCTTCCCGCGGGCAGCAAGAATGCCGCGTGGGTGGAAGTCCGTTCCGCGAACGTCATCTTCAAGAGCCGCACCATCAACGACAACGTGACGGTGTGATGACGCCCCAGGCGAAGCAATTCACGACGTATCTGTTCGCCGTCGTCTGCTTCTCGGTGTTACTTGCGGTCGAAACTGCGCACGCGGCGGGGCCGGCGATCCCGCCGAACATTGTCATCATCTATGCCGATGATCTCGGATACGGCGACCTGAGTTGCTACGGGCATCCGCGTTACAAAACGCCGCGG
>JBFWWA010000545.1:0-3901 GCA_050246455.1 Planctomycetaceae bacterium | reverse complement strand
ACCGGCGCCGCCTCGGCAACTTCGCCGCTGACCTGGCGGATCATCGAGCGCGGGCGAGTGCTCGGAGCAGCGCCCCGACCAGCCGCTTGAGCTCCCGCTGCGGAAATGACCGTCAGCTGGTTGTCAACGCGCTTGACACCCGCGATCTCGGAGGCGAGACGCGTGGCCTGAGCCTTTTGACGGGCGTCGGCGATTTTCCCCGAGAGGGTCGCAACGCCGTTCTTGTATTCGATTTCGATATCGAAGCCTTTGAGCTGCGCACCTCGCAGAGCACGGCCGATCTCATCGGCAACTTTCTGATTGGTCTGCTTGGTGGCGGAAGGGGCGGCCGATTCGGCAGCCGACTTCGGCTTCAAGAGCGACAGCGGACCAGCCGCCGACGCAATTCCGGGAGTCGCGGCCATGATCCCGAGGGTCAGGGCCCACTTCTGATACCTGCGCATGAAGAGCTCTCCTTAATGTTTCCATAGCAAGGGAGCCGTTGGGTGGGACAACTCCCGCACAGTTATATTGATCGGTCGCGTTAGTCCGATTGGATAAACTATTCTGATTATTTCGGAGAATTTGCCGGGAGCGATTAAAGGCGTTTTTCGGGCCGGCAGCCCCCCGAAACGGCCGGCAGATCGTCGATCGAAGCCCTTCCCGGAAGCGGCTTGCAGTCCGGCAAGCCACCCCAAATCAAACCGGAGACAGAGGTTCGGATCAGTGGTCAGGTCGCTGTGAAATTGCTATGCTTGCTCCCGCCCGGGGCGATCCCCCTGGCCGGGAGCGTCGTGAACGGCCCGATCTGCGAATTTCAGATTTTGAGTGTCCGGAGACACGGGAAAACTCGCCATGGCTCGAAAGACCCCCAGCCGTTTGGAACTCCGCAAGCAGGCAGAAGCCGCGGCGGCACAGGGCGGCGCGGAAGCCAAAGAAGGGAAGAAGGCAAAGAAGGACGTCAAGAAGAAGCCGGTTCGGCGAACCAAGGCCAAGGCGACCGAGCGGAAGCGACTCATGTGGGCTGTTTTCAACAGCAACATGAAGGAAGAAGGGCGTTTCCCGTACGATCAGCGCCAGGCGGCGGAAGAGCGAATCGAGCAGCTCAAGCTCAAGTCCGCAAAGAAGCTCTTCTTCATTCAGCCCGTCAAGGAAGTGATTACCGAAGCGCTTGCGGCAGAGAAGAAGGAATAAGGATCTTCTCCGTTCGGTCAGCGGGTCCGAACTGCCGGTGAGACGATCGGACCTGCCCATCTGAGGCGTTGAGAATTCCGTGCAGCGCGAACCGGGACTTGCGACGTACCTCATCTTCCCGGCCATCGCCATGTCGCTGGGCTGGGGACTGCGCGGAACCATCGGCGGTGGACCGATGGGTGCCACAATTCCCGGCGTTATGATCGCGCTTGCAATCTGCCTCCTGGTCCGCCGTCCCGGCGGCATCGCCGTTGCCGCGGCTCTGGGAACGATCGGCGTCGGTCTCGGCGGTCAGATGACGTACGGTCAAACGATCGGTTTCGTCCGCAATGTTGAGACGGAACAGTGGGGACTTCTCGGACTCGCCGTGAAGGGCGCCGTCTGGGGCCTCTCCGGTGGCGTCCTGCTCGGCCTCGGCCTCGTGCACGAAAAATTCACGCGCCGACAGATTCTGATCGCGCTCCTCCTGATGATCGGCGGCACATTCCTCGGCTGGGCGCTCGTCAACCAGCCGAAGCTGATCTATTTTTCCAATCGCGAAAAAGAGCCTCGGGCTGAAATCTGGGCGGGACTGCTCTTCGGCGCGATCGCGACAACCGGGTATCTCGCATCGCTCCGGCGCAGCAACGTTCCGACATCCTTCGCACTCCTGGGGCTGATCTTCGGCGGACTCGGTTTTGGCGGCGGCGGCGTATTCAACAAGTTCGGAACCGGAACGTTCAAAGAGAACTACCAGAACGAAGGTTGGTGGAAGACGATCGACCAGTACGTCGGCTGGTGGAAGTTGATGGAGCTGACGTTCGGCCTGCTGCTTGGCTTGGGATACGGCCTCGCGGCGTGGATCCATCGCAAAGAAATTGCGCAGTCTGACGTCGACGTGCCGCAGCCGACGGACCAGAAACGGAGTCTTTTCGGGGTGGAAACGCTCGCTGCCGTCGGGCTTTCTTTCGTCGCTCTCTGGCTGCAGTTTCACCTGCGCACACCGGCGACATTCAGCATTCTGGGGTCGCTGCTGATTCTGATCGCTGTTTACTCGCCGCGGCTGGCATGGCAGATTGCGATCAGTTTCACGGTCGTGGCATTTTTACGGGATCTGGGAACATCCCTGTCCATCAAGCTTTGGGCCGGAGTAACGGAAGATCATCCGGCCGCCGTGACGTACATCTGGATCGGCGCGGGACTGGTGAGCGTCGCAATTGCGGTGCTCGTCGATTATCTGGCGCGGCGCGAACGTCTGACAGCAGCGTGGGGATTCCTTTTTGTCACATGGGCTGCCGTGACGGTCTGCTTCCTCAAGTTCTTCGTTCCGCTCTTCAAGAACGGACTCCGCCTGAGCGAACTTCAGGATCCGAAGTTCGTCGGCCTGCAGTCGATCTTCATCAGTTGCGCGATCGTGCTCACAGTGTTCGCATGGCGGCTGAAGAAAGCCGACGCAGTCCGCGCATAAAAAAGCACCCTTGCGGGTGCTCGTGCGTTCGTGGTCGTCGCATTGCGGAGCAGGGATCACATTCCCGAAAGACGGATCAGGCGGGCGCGGCGCTCAGCACGTCGGCGGGCGCGGCGGCGCTGGTCGCTCGGCTTCTCGTAATACTCTCGGCGGCGCATTTCCTTCTTGATGCCGGCATGCTCAACGAGCTTACGAAACCGCTTCACAGCATCACCGATCGACTCATGCTCACGCAGACGCAGCTTGACCACAAACTCCTCCTTACGGTGTGAAACAACTCATGCAAACAGACATCGGCTCCGGACGCACCACGACCGCCCGAACCTGCCGGTGTCTGGCAAAGAATAGCAGAGTTTTCCGGAAATGCCAACCGGCCCGGGGACTTGCCTCAATCGCCTTCCCTGGAGCACTGACGTTCCCGTCTGTGCCGACCGGTCAAAGAGTCACCCCTCCGCCAGCAGCCCCAACCGGACCAGTTTTTCCCGACATTCGTCCCGTTCACGGGATCGGTTGAGTTCCCGCCACGAATCGTGCTGTGCCTCGAGGAAATCGGCCTCGGAGAAGGGGGGGGCCGAGCCCTTTTTCCCGGCGATCTGGCTGAGGCGACCGACGACCTCGACGTCGAGCCGAGTCAGATCCATCCCCCCGACCCGGTAATCCTGGAACGCCTCCCAGACGATCGGGAACAGTGGTTTGACGATCTGCTCGCCGACAGTCGACGCGTAATCCCGGATTTCCTGCTGGGCATGGGAGTCCATGCGGAGATGCAGGAAGTGGAGCAGGTTGTGCAGATCCACTTTCCAGTAGGCTTCGGTGTAGGTCGCCAGCGGAAGGTCCTTCCGGGCCTGCTCCCGGGCGACACCCGCCTCAAGACGGTCCTGATAGACGCGGCGAGCCTCGTTTTGCAGCCGCTTCTCGTCCTCAGTAAAGCGAGCGCCGATTTCCGGAGAAAGCAGCCCGGCGCTTCCTTGCCGGTTATTCGCGGCTTGTGTCCGCCATTCGTCGGGAGCGGTCGACTGTGCGGAATCGATTGCGATCGAATAGCGCGTGCTGTACTCGTTGACGTTCGCCGTGCGATGTCGAATCCATTGCCGCCAGCAGTCCATTGGCACGCGGACCAGCAGCTTGACTTCGGCCATCTCGAACGGCGTCGTGTGACGATGCCGCAACAGATATCGAATGAGCGTCCGATCGTCGGAAACCTTGCGGGTTCCTTCACCGTAGCTGACGCGTGCCGCCTGCACGACCGAGCCGTCGTCTCCCATGACGTCGACGAGACAG
>JBFWWA010000544.1:0-3902 GCA_050246455.1 Planctomycetaceae bacterium | reverse complement strand
TGGCGGATGCGATCATTGCACGAGTCCTCGTGCGCGGGTGGCTGAAACTCTTCGCGGCGCGAAACGCTCGTGAAGAATCGCCAGGGATCGTCCTTTCACCCGAGGCCCGTCCACCCGAATTCTGAACGCAGTTTTGAATGAGTGTCCGGTAGATAGCAGTTTTGACAGACCCTGTCAGCCCCAATCAGCAATTCGACGCCGGCAAGCCCGCCTCGCCATCCTGCCAGGTCACCGCAGCATTTGTGGAGCGCAACAGTGATTGTGCGGCACCTGACCTCTCAGATGCAGGTTTTCGCAGTGGAATCGCCCGCTTGACTTCGTTTCGCCCCCCGTCGATCATCGATAGACGACTTCCGCTCACCCGCCGTCCCTCCGACCGGTGCCGAATGCTGCCGATGTCCCCCCGCCGCGCTCCCAGGTTTTCGACCGCTCTGTTCGTTTGCGCAGTCGCCGCGTCCTTGATGCCGACGGCGGATTCGCGTGCCGAAGAGTGGGCGCAGTTTCGCGGACCGAATGGTCAGGGACGATCCGATGCGCGCGGCTTGCCGCTCCGGTTCAGCGAAACCGAAAACGTCGTCTGGAAGACTCCAATCGCAGGCAAAGGCTGGTCGTCTCCGGTCATCCTCGGCAACGACATCTGGATGACGACCTCGATTGACAGTGGAAAATCGTTGCGAGCGGTCTGCGTCGACTTGAACTCGGGCTCAATCAAGCACGATGTCGAGGCCTTTGCACCCAAAGAGCCGCTGGCGATCAACGAAAAGAACAGTCACGCCTCGCCGACCCCCGTCGTCGAACAGGGGCGCGTCTACGTCCATTTCGGCGCGATGGGAACTGCTTGCGTCGATGCAGAATCGGGCGAGGTTCTCTGGCGGAACAATGAGCATGTCATCGACCACAAAGAAGGGCCCGGCAGTTCGCCAGTCGGCTTCGAGAATCTGCTCATCTTCAATTGCGACGGACAAGACAAGCAGTACGTTGTCGCGCTCCACAAGAAGGACGGCTCGCTGGCCTGGAGCACGAACCGCTCCGCTCCGCTTCGTGCGAAGATCGACTTCCGTAAAGCGTACGCTACGCCAACAATCATCACCGTCGACGGCAAGCATCAACAACTCGTAAGCACCGGCGCCGACCAGGTGCAGGGGTACGATCCACGCACCGGCAGGGAACTCTGGCAGGTGCGCTACGTCGGATTCTCGAACGTACCGATTCCGCTGTTTGCCGACGGCCTGGTCTACCTGTGCACCGGCTACATGACTCCCGAACTGTGGGCGATCAAACCGGACGGGAGCGGCAACGTTACCGAGACGCATGTCGTCTGGAAATTCAAGAAACAGGTTCCGGCGAACTCGTCACCGGTCTATGCGGACGGGCGGATCTACTTCACCAGCGATAAGGGAGTCGCCACCTGCATCGATGCGAAAGAAGGGACGCAGGTCTGGCAGCAGCGTCTGGGCGACAATTACTCCGCGTCGCCTCTTTATGCCGATGGCCGCATCTACTTCTGCAACGAAGGTGGAAAAGTGACGATCATCGAAGCGGGACCGAAGTACAAAGTGCTTGCGACAAATCAGCTGGAGGGCCGCTTTATGGCGTCTCCTGCGGTGCACGGCAAGTCCCTGATTCTGCGGACAGACACGCACCTCTACCGGATCGAAGAGAGCACCGCCGCCGTCGGTCAGAAGTAGATAGGAAAGCTGCGTGTTCTCCGGGGCACTGCCCTCCCGAAAGTGGGCTGTCTCTTGACCCCTCCCCCCGCCGCAAACCGCCAGAGGCTGGCGAATCGGGGCTCTCTCGATTACAGTTTGGCGGACATTGTTTCCTTCGTTTGCGGCGTGTTTTTGTTTCTTCCAGGGGCGTTCGATCGATGAAGATTGTGCCGGTGGGTGATAAGGTCGTCATTGAGCGCCTCGAGGCGGAAGAGAAGACCGCAGGCGGCATCGTGCTCCCCGATAACGCCCGCGAGAAGCCGGCGAAGGGGCGGATCGTCAGTGTCGGAGACGGCGTCTCGCTGCCGGACGGCCGCCGGGTGCCGTTCCAGGTGCGCGAAGGAGATCGCGTGCTGTTTCTCAGCTATGCCGGAACCGACGTGGAGATCGACAACAAGAGCCTCCTCGTAATGCACGAGTCGGACATCCTCGCGATCGAATCGTAGGAGAGCAACGAGCGGCCGGCTTTCAGCCGGAAGCCGATCGCTCGATGCCGCTGGTCTACGTCAGTCAGAGCACGGAATGCGAATCAGCGAACTGACCGCGTATCATGTGCGAATCCCGCTGCGCCGCAAGATTCGCCACGCTTCACACACGCGCACCGACACCGACACGCTCGTCGTTCGCTGCAGGCTCGACGACGGCACCGTCGGCTGGGGGGAAGGTCTTCCACGGCAGTACGTGACCGGCGAAACGATCGAAGGGGTCTTCGATCTGCTCCGCGCGACCGACTGGAAAAACCAGCTGGGCGGGAAGGTCGAGAACCTGAGCGATGCGATCGCGCTGTGCAGCCGGATTGAGCTCGCCGGAATTCCGCACGGGATGCGCGACTGTTACGGAAACTCGCTTCGCTGCGCGCTCGAGATCGGAATTCTCGACGCATTCGCGCGACGGTTTGAAACGCCCCTGTCGACGGTCACCTCCCTCGTCCCCGAAGCGGCCGGCGTGCGAAAGTATTCCGATCGGGTGCAGTACAGCGCCACAATCACCTCGATGGGAGTCTTCAAGCAGATTCTGAGGTCCTGGATCTACTGGTACTACGGCTTTCATTTCATGAAGGTGAAAGTCGGCGTGAGCGGAGTGAACGACGCGGCGATGCTGCGGCGCATCCGCTTTCACGGCGGCAGTGGGTTCGACCTTCGCATCGATGCGAACGAAGCCTGGACCTGCGAAAACCTTGAAGCCAAGCTGGCTCCGCTTCTGCCGTACCGCATTTCGTCGATCGAGCAACCGGTACCGCACGAGAGCGTCGATGGACTCGCGGAGGTCCGCAAACGGATCAGCACGCCGATCATGCTCGATGAATCGCTCTGTAGTCTTGGAGATGCGCATCGCGCCGTGGAACGCGGCACCTGCGATCTGTTCAATATCCGTCTCTCGAAGTGCGGTGGCTTCGTCAATTCGCTCCGCATCGCCGCGGTCGCCAAGCAGGCGGGACTTGCCTGTCAGCTCGGCTGCCAGGTCGGCGAGACCGGGATTCTCTCCGCTGCGGGGAGACATTTCGCAACATCAGTCGGCGATCTCCGTTATCTTGAAGGAAGCTACGATCGCTTCCTCGTCGGAGAGCAGCGGTTGACGGTCGAAGACATCACGTTCGGTCGTGGCGGCTTTGCACCGGCACTCACCGGTCCGGGGCTGGGAGTGACAATCGATCCGGCAGCCGTCGAACGGGTCAAGCTCTCGGAAGAACGGTGGCAGATTCTCTGAGAATTCCATGCAGCACGCCGGTCCGCGACGGGTCATCATCCAGCGCAACCCGACATCGGGAACCGGCCGGAAGCGGGGCGAGCTGCTCGGTCTTGTCCGCCGACTTCGGGTGCACGGTTACTCCCCCCGACTTTTTTCCTCGCGCGATCGACTTGACCGGTACCTGTCGAATCCCGAGCATCGCACAGAGGTTTTTTGCGTCGTTGCGGCCGGGGGAGACGGCACTGTCGCTGACGTCGTGAACCGCTGCCACGGCCTGCCCGTCGCGATCCTCGCATTGGGAACGGAAAACCTGATCGCAAGGTATTTGAACCTGCCGCGCGACGGGGCCGCCGTGGCGGACATGATCGCCGCCGGGCACCGTCGACGGCTCGATACCTGGTCCCTCAACGGCCGCAGATTCCTGATTATGGCCGGGTTTGGGTTCGATGCCGAAGTGGTGCGCCGCACCTCCGAGCAGAGACGGGGCAACATCAGCAAGTGGAG
>JBFWWA010000543.1:0-3915 GCA_050246455.1 Planctomycetaceae bacterium | reverse complement strand
GCGCGCGTTGTCCTGAATGGGAAATAATCGTCAGGCAACACAACTTGCATACGGGTCGTTAACGCCGGATCATGGGAGTTTATCAGCAAGGTCAATACGTGCAGCGAGTCCCCACCCGCGAGTTCAGCCCACCATAGCCACCGACAGGTAGTTCTTACGATGCACATTCTCCACGCGCGTTTCCGCAGTGTGACGACGGTCGCCGCAATTGCTCTGGTGGCGTCGCTACTGCCGGCGACATCGGTCGAGGCGGGACTGCGCGCCGGTGCGGCGAAGGTCGACGTGACGAATCTCGACGCAGGGCCGGTCAACGATCCGCTGTACGTCCGAGCGCTCGTCGTCAGCGACGGAACGACAACCGCCGCAATCGTCTCGGTCGATGCGGTGGCGATCGCGGAAATCGGTTCGATCCGGAATGAATATCTGAGTGTCGTCCGCGCGCAGCTTCAGAAGGAGCTGAAGCTCGAGCCGAAGAACCTGCTCGTCAATGCGAGCCATTGTCACGGTATTGTCTGCAGCGACATCGAAGCGCGCACCGTCCGCGCGGTGAAGGAGGCCGCTCGCAATCTGGTCCCGGTGCGCATCGGAGTCGGGCGGGGCCACGAGGATCGGATTTCCGAGAACCGTCGGATGAAGCTCAAGAATGGCCGCGAGGCGGACGTCCGGCATGCCTATTCGCTCCCCGCAGACGCGGAGATCGCGGAAGTGGGGCCGATCGATCCCGAGATCGGAATTCTCAGGCTCGATCGCGAGGATGGGAGCACGTTGGCGGTTGTCTACAACTTCGCCTGTCATCCGATTCAGGGCGTCCCGAGCGGCGGGAACACTGCCGACATCACCGGCTTTTCATCGAAAGTGATTGAGGAGAACCTGAGCGACGGAACCGTTGCACTCTTTCTGCAGGGATGCGGCGGCGACATCAACCCCATTGGCTACAAGGACGTCGATCATCCGCGTAATGCCGAAACGCTCGGCAACCTGCTCGGATTGAGCGCCCTGCGTGCGGTTCGAAAAATCGAAATGCGTAATGACGACCGGCTGACGCTCCGCAGCGAAACGCTCGCGCTGCCGCGTGCCGATTTCGCGCCGAAGATCGCCGATCGCGAGGCGGAAATCGAACGGCTCACGAAAACATTGCAGGGAACGAGCATTAACCTGAAATCGTTCCTTTCGCTTGTCGTCAAATACAACGTCTTTCCGGATTTTCCGTCGAGCGAGTCCCATGGCTATTTCCACGAGAAGAAGCTCGGCCGCGCCGATCTCTCGCGACTCGACGCCACCAATCGACAACAGATGCAGCAGTACATCGCGAACATTCACACAATGGAAGAGCTGACGCGCGTGCAGACGAACCTGGCGCTGCTCAAGAAGCATCACGCCCAGACCGTGGCGGCCGGGAAGCGAACGCTCGATGTCGAACTCGCGGCACTGCGCATCGGCGACTTCGTATTGCTCACATTCCCCGGAGAGCTGACGGTGCGCATCGGCCAGAACATCAAGAAGGCCTCACCGCATAAAGAGACGTTCGTCGCCGGCTACACCAACGGCTACATCTATTACGCACCGACGGCCGAACAGTTGCTCAACTTCGGCAACGCGCAGGAAGACAGCGACACGCTTGTCGCTCCGGAATGGCAGGAGATCTTCGAAACGAAGGCGGCGCAGATGCTGAAAGGGCTGTAGCGGCGTCGGCATACTGAGATTCCTGTCTGGAAATTCCGATTGCGAACCAGGACTTCGATACGGACTTCGCCGGCAGCGTCGAGACGTATTTCAGGGCGCGGTCGATCCAGTCACCGAGATCGTCGGCATTCGCGATTCCTTTCGGGCCAACGAGGACCCAGCCGCGCATCGGTCGGCCGGTGATGTCGAATTCGGAAGCGTCAAGCTGCTGAAGCGCGGCTTCGTACTGTTCCGGACCGACGCGGACGACCAGCGAATCTTTCCAGGCACCGACGAGCATGTTTCCCCGGTGCAGAAACCCAATGCCGCCGAAGAGCTTCTTTTCCTCGAGGTTCCGCCGCCGTGCCAGCTGCACGCGGATCCGCTCGGCAATTTGTTTGTCGTATGCCATCAGCGCACCTCGGGGAAGACGGTCAATGAGTTCGTGCGGCGTTTCCCGATCGGTGGGAATTCTCCCGTTCATCGAACGGTCCGGCCGGGAATCGACATCAAAACGGAAGAATTCCAGTGAGCGGTCGCTACGGGAGACCGTGCCGACGTTCTCGGCGATGAGTTCTCCATTCAGCCGCGACGTCGTTGATATATTGAGATATCGGAATCCCGAAGAGCAATGTCAACGGCCGATGGCAACCTTGCCGCCAAAGTCGAATTCTCATTGAACAATCGGGAATCGGATTTCTCGGCATTGTCAGCCGTCTGTACGAGGTAGAATTACGTCAGCCGATGGCAGCTCACGCCGATACATTCTTTCCGGAATTTAATTTCCTCGCAGCGAGTCGAGCGGGTTGAGACGGTATGAACGACGGGGATTTGCGATGACAGCGGAACACGCGCGGCTGGACGAAGCGGTGCAACAAAAGCGTCCCTGGAAAAAATGGGGGCCGTATCTCAGCGAGCGGCAATGGGGGACGGTTCGCGAAGACTACAGCGAAGCGGGAGATGCATGGAACTACTTCAGCCATGATCAGGCGCGTTCGCGCGCCTACCGGTGGGGCGAAGATGGATTGGCCGGAATCTCCGACGATCAGCAGAGACTCTGCTTCGCGCTCGCGTTGTGGAACGGCCGCGATCCCATCCTCAAGGAACGGCTGTTCGGCCTGACCAACAGCGAGAGCAACCATGGCGAGGACGTGAAGGAGTACTATTTCTACCTCGACAGCACGCCGACCCATTCGTACATGAAGTACCTCTACAAGTACCCGCAGTCGGCATATCCGTACGACAACCTGGTCATGACCAGTCGAAAACGGGGCCGACTCGATTTCGAGTACGAACTGATCGACACGGGAGTCTTCGATCAGGACCGCTACTTTGACGTCTTCGTCGAATATGCCAAAGGTTCTCCCGACGACATTCTGATCCAGATCACGGCGTGGAACCGGGGGCCCAAGTCGGCAGAGTTGCATCTGTTGCCCACGCTCTGGTTCCGCAATCTGTGGTCGTGGGGCGCGGCCGGCCCGCCGCCGAAACTCCAGCAGCTGAAATCTGACGGGGATTTCGGTGGCATCGAAGCTGTCGAACAGAAGCTCGGAACGCGGTACTTGTACTGCGAAGGAAGTCCGCAGATCTTATTCACCGAAAACGAGACCAATACTCAGCGAATTTTCGGTATTCCCAATCGAAATCCGTTCGTGAAGGACGGGATCAACGAATACGTCGTCCGTGGACGGAAAGACGCGGTGAACCCGGAACATGTCGGAACAAAGGCCGCGCCGCATTACGTTCGGACAATTGGCGCCGGGGAATCCTCAGTATTCCGGCTCCGGCTTTCGGATCTCCGGTTCAACGTAGAGAGCCCTTTCGGATCAGAATTTGACGAATTGCTGGCAGAACGTCGCCGTGAGGCTGACGAGTTCTACGCGGAGATCACGCCCGAATCTTTGAGCGATGACGAAGCCAGCGTCATGCGTCAGGCACTTGCGGGAATGCTCTGGACGAAACAGTTCTACCACTACGACGTCGATAAATGGCTGGAGGAGCGAGGGGCCGATCCGTTCAAGCCGACGCGAAAAACGGCACCGCGGAACGATCAGTGGCATCACATGTACAACGGCGACGTGATCTCGATGCCGGACAAGTGGGAGTACCCCTGGTATGCGGCCTGGGACCTGGCATTTCACGTCATCGCGCTCACGCTGGTCGATTCCGATTTCGGCAAGGAACAACTACGGCTGATGCTGCGCGAGCGGTATATGCATCCCAACGGGCAGATTCCGGCGTATGAATGGAATT
>JBFWWA010000542.1:0-3917 GCA_050246455.1 Planctomycetaceae bacterium | reverse complement strand
GCCGCGGAGTCTGTGAAGGGGCGTGGTGCAATTGCGCGAAGATCACGCCCTTTGCGGGGCGTGCCACCGGAACCGAAGCGCCCGGTTGTCGAGTTTTCGGCCGTCCGCTATCGTTACGGCGTCGCACGAAACGGATTTGCCCGACCTGCCACCGATCGGCCTGCGGACATTGCGGGCCCGAGGATTCTTCTTCCATGAACACCGCCGCTCCCGAACTGAAAGACAATCCGCTCCTCGTTTCGGACGGAATTCCGCCGTTCGACAAGATTCTGCCGGAGCATGTTGTTCCCGCGGTGCGGCACGTGCTGGCGGAGGCGGAGAAGCAGCTTGCGGAGCTCGAGAAGAACGTCAAGCCGACGTGGAGCTCAACCATTGAAGCGTGCGACAAGCTGGGGCTTCCGTTTCAGTACGCGTGGGGGCCGGTGTCGCATCTGATGGGGGTGAAGAATTCGCCGGAGATTCGCGAGGCGCACGAGGAAGTGCTGGGCGAGATGGTGAGTTTCGGGCTCCGCATGAGCCAGAGCGAGCCGATATATAACGCGCTCAAGGAACTGAAATCGTCCGCGGAATGGAACCAGCTCGACGAAGCGCAGAAGCGGATTGTGGACGACCGGATTCTTGACGCGGAACTGGCGGGAATTGCGCTCGACGAGAAGAAACGGGAACATTTCAACGAGATCAGCCGGGAGCTGTCGCAGCTCAGCACCGATTTTTCGAATCACGTTCTCGATGCGACGAAGGCGTTCGAGCTCGTGCTCGACAATCAAGCCGACGTTGAGGGGATGCCGCCGAGCCTGCTGCAGCTTGCTTCGCAGTCGTACAACACCGCAAACAAAGAGAGCGGGAAGTCCGGGACAGCGGAGGCGGGACCGTGGCGGTTCACTCTCGACTTTCCGAGCTACGGCCCGTTCATGCAGCACTGCCGAAGGTCGGACCTTCGCGAGAAGCTGTACCGCGCGTTCATCACGCGCGCGTCATCGAGGAAACTGAACAACGATCCGCTCATCACGAAGATTTTGAAGCTTCGCCGTGAGCAGGCGGCGATGCTGGGCTACGGCAACTACGCGGAGATGAGCCTCGCGGAGAAAATGGCCCCCGACGTGAAGGCGGTGGTCACGCTGCTCGAACAGTTGCGCAAGGCGGCCTGGAAACCGGCGGAGCGCGATCTCGAAGATCTCAAAACGCTCGCGAAGGAATCGGGCGTGACCGAAAAGCTCTGGAACTGGGATATCGCCTACTGGTCGGAACGACTTCGCGAGAAACGGTTCGACTTCACCGACGAACAGCTCCGGCCGTACTTCCCGCTCGAGCGCGTGCTCGACGGGTTGTTCTCGCTCGCGGAACGGCTCTTCGGGATCAAGGTTACGGCGGCCGACGGCAAAGCTCCGATCTGGCATGACGACGTGCGCTTCTTCCATGTGGCCGACGAGAACGGCAGGCAGATCGCCGCGTTTTACCTCGATCCGTATTCGCGCCCCGAGAACAAGAAGCCCGGCGCGTGGATGGACGATTGCCTCGTTCGCAGGAAGATGGCGGGCAAGCTGCAGCTGCCGATCGCGCATCTTGTCTGCAACTCGACGCCGCCGCTGGGAAATAAACCGTCGCTGATGACGTTCCGCGAAGTGGAGACGCTGTTCCACGAATTCGGCCACGGGCTGCAGCATATGCTGACCACGGTCGATTACGCGGACGCGGCGGGAATCAACGGCGTTGAATGGGACGCGGTCGAGCTGCCGAGCCAGTTCATGGAGAACTGGTGCTACCATCGGCCGACGCTGCTCGGCATGACGGCGCATTATGAAACGGGTGAGCCGCTGCCGATCGAACTGTTCGAGAAGATCTGCAAGGCGCGGACGTTTCAGTCGGGGATGATGACGCTCCGGCAGATTCTGTTCGGGCTCACCGATATCGAGCTGCACAGCAATTACGATCCGGATTCGTCCGAGCCGCCCTTCGCGGTGCAGCGAAAAATTGCGGAAAAGACTTCCGTGCTGCCGATGCTGCCGGAAGACCGCTCGCTCTGTGCGTTTTCGCATATCTTCGCGGGCGGTTATGCGGCGGGATACTACAGCTACAAGTGGGCGGAGGTGTTGTCGGCCGATGCATTCAGCGCGTTCGAGGAAGCGGGGCTCGACAACGAGGAAGCGGTCGCAAAGACCGGCCGCCGTTTCCGCGACACGGTCCTTTCGCTCGGCGGCGGGCGTCACCCAATGCAGGTCTTCGAAGATTTCCGCGGCCGCCAGCCGACGCCGGATGCGCTGCTGCGTCACAACGGCCTGGCGTGAATTCGTTGTGTTTCGTCTGCTCGGTTGTGGCCGGTCTCCCGACCGAGCCACAGCCTCCGACCGAAGGTCTCCTCCGACGAAGCTTGAAGGGGAGACCTGCGGTCTGCCGGCGTGTCGCGGACGGGAGACCGCGACACAACAGGGGAATTCGTCGCCGCCGCGCTAAGCCTTGAGCGCCGTGTCGAGATGGACTGCGTGAACCTGCGGCGACGCGGCGTGGACGTGCGCCGGTTCGAGGGCGCCGATCGCGTAGGCGATGGCGACGCCGATGAGGAGCGCGGCGGAAAGTTTCAGCCGGTCGTGCTCGTGGAACTGCAGCTCGGGAAGCAGGTCTCCGAGCGAGATGCACAAGAACACTCCCGCCGCGAATCCGAGCGCGCAGCCGAGAATCATTCCCTGCTGTTCGGCGAAGTGACTGAGCCCGAGAACGAAAAGGATCGCTCCGATCGGGCACATGGCCGCGAAGCCTGCGTTCACCACCTGCCGCCAGATCGGCCGGATCCCCTGCATCTGCATCATCGAGCTGATCGACATTGCATCGAGCGGCTTGTGGAGCAGAATTGCGAGAAACACGCCGAGCCCGTACAGCGGCCAGCCGACTTCCTGCTTCGCATCATGCTCGACCCCGGCTGCAAGCGCGATGCCGTCAATGAGCGTATGCAGCGAAAGCCCCACCGCCACGCCGAGCCAGCGCGCGTGGCTCATCGGCTCTGCGTGGCTGTGCGCGTGGGAGTGCATGTGATGATGATCGTGGTCATGATCGTGATCATGATCGTGTCCCCCGTGTTCGTCTTCGGGAAGCGCGACGTCGTGCTGGTGGAAGTGAAACGCGCGGATCAGAAAGAACATCGCGAGCAGTCCGATCATCACCCAGAGCATCGTCTGGTGAATCGACCGGGTCTGCTCGAACGAATGCGGCAGCATGTGAAACAGGCCGACGCCGAGCATCAGCCCGGCCACGCCGCTCATCAGTATCTGCATGCGGGCATGCGTGAGCCGGACGGCGGTCGGAAGCCAGGCGCCGCCGAGCGAGGCGACAACAATGAGAACGCAGTAGACCAGAATCAGCAGAAGCGGAGGCATAGCGTATCCGGTGGACACAGAGCGACGAAAAGGCCGACATTGCAACATAGTGGCCGGCGCGCCCGGTGTCCACGAATCGACGGCATGCAATTCCACGGCGAGCAGGGGGTGTGAGCCCCCGTTTCTTTCGAACGCCCGTTGGGGCCGGTCTCCCGACCGCGCCGTACGACCTGACCGAAGGCCTCATCGAACGGCGATGATTGCGAACTCTGGCGGTCAGTTGATTCGCAAGCACTGCGCGCGAGGATCCGACAACAAGTCGTCGGCTTGGGTTCGCGCTTTGGTATTACCGGTAGCCGGTAGCCGGTCGCCCGGCCCGCCCCCCGCTCAGTCCTCCGCGACGATCGTGTTCTTGAGGACGCCGACGTTTTCGATTTCGACTTCCACGACGTCGCCGACTTTCATTGCGGTCGTCTTCCCCGGCGTGCCGGTGAAGATCAGATCACCCGGCTCGAGGGTGACGTGCCGGCTGATGAAGCTGACGGTCTGAGCGACGTTGTGGATCATGTTGGCGGTGTTCGTCTTCTGCTTCACTTCGCCGTTGACGCG